>JALZHR010000422.1 GCA_030860665.1 Acidobacteriota bacterium | reverse complement strand
ATAATGACGATGTATATCCTAATCGGTCTTTCGCTGTCGCTTTTGTGCGTCGCCGGTCTGCAATTTTTTTATCTGATGTATCTGGAGAGAATCGACCGCGAGCGCAAAGCCCGCATTCAGGAACTTGAGCATCACTGCAAATACCTGACCGCGCGCCTCAGGGAAGTCGAGCAGCAGCTTGCCGAGCAAGCCGAGCTCATAGACGCTTTCTACGAAGAATCCGAAGACGAGGAAGAAGTCTGGGCGGACGTGATTGAAGACAGGTAGAATCAATTACGAATTACAAATTACGAATTACGAATGATTGAATCAATTCAAACGCCTGAGTTAATTCAATCCGATTCGTAATTCGTAATTTGTAATTCGTAATTCGTATTTCAATCGTGGAATTCCACGATTGTCGCGCCCCAGCTGCCGGAAAATTCGTCAGCCGTTTTGAATTTCTTTACGAAATCCGTTTTCTGCAAAACTTTCCGCACGATTTCCCGCTGCACGCCGATGCCTTTGCCGTGAATTATGCGCACCAGGCGAAATCCTTTTCTGTGCGCTTCCTCAAGATAAGCCTCGACCACCGCTTTCACGTCGCGCGGCGCGAACGAATGTAAATCAATCGAATCCGTGATTTCCAGCTCGACTGGCTCGGGAAAAGGATTAAATAAGTCCGGAGAATCCGGAGTGTCTAGAAAGTCTGGAGAGGAGTCGCGGGTCAAATCGAATTTCCCATCGAATTTTTCCTTTGACTCTCCGGACTCTCCGGACTCTCTAAACTCTCCGGACTTATTGTCGTTCATTCTTATTTCTCCGGTTTCGGAATATCCGTCGGCGGCGTCACCTGCAAATGTCCTCTGGCGTTTTTGAATAGGGCAAAGCGTTTTTCTTCAAATTCGCCGTTGGCGTTGCGCAGGTTGACGACGAAAGATTTGTTGTCGCCCGTGCCGTCGACGCGCAGCGGCAGCTTGCCCCAAACCTCGCCGCTGCGGTAAATGGTGATGTGTTCTTCGCGGTATTTGTCGTAATACATCACCAGAATCCCGTCAAAATCCGGCTCGTTGCCGTCTTTGGATTTGACGAAATTGCTGCGCGAGAGAATCACCCAGCTGCCGGGCTTGGCGACCTTCGTCGAATCTTTCGAGGTTTTATCCAGCGGGTCGACCGTGTCGAGCCGCTGCCACGTGACGAACTTTTTCTGCCCGATCTGGTAATAAAGAATATCGTTCGGCACCTGAAGCTGAACCTGTCTGCCGAAAAGCCAGCCGGCGGGCGCGGGCGAAACCGAAGGGTCGAGCCGGACTTTATACCAGACGTCGTATTTGTCTTCCAGCTCTTCGGGCTTTTCTTCCTGCTTGGCGGCTTCGATTTCCTCGTTGCGCGTCCTGCCGCGACGAACCGGCGTGTTGCTCGCGCCGTTTTTCTCTTCTTCAGCGGCGGAATCGTCCTGCGCTTTCGGCACGAGCCTCCAGCTGATTACGTCGAAAGTCGTTTCGATGTCGCCCTTTTTCTCCAGCTTCAGCAGAACGTTATCGTCGCGGATTTCGGGCGTCAGGCGCAATTTGGTCGGCGCGCGAAGCTGCGCGGTCGCCTGCGGCTGCAAATCCTTGTCTTCTTCGGCGAGCTTGCGGGATTTTTCCAAAAGCGTGCCGACGATGACGTTTTGCGCTTCAATCCAGCCTTCGGTCGCGTCTTCGTCACGGGCGCGGACGCGATACCAGTGGACTTTTTCGTAATCGGTTTCGTCGAGAATGTCGAGCGTTTCGCCGCGCTTGACTTCCAGCAGGTCAGCCGCGACGACCGCATAAGAGCTGCGGATGTAAGTGCGCGGCGCAATCACGGTAGCTGTTTCGTTTAAACCGACGATGCTCTTGAAGCCGCCGAGCGAATCGCCGACCCAGCCGCAGCCGCTCAAGCCGAAAGCCGCGATTAAAATTGTGACGGAAAGAAAAAACTGCTTCGATTTCATTTTCTTAAATGCGGAACGCCGAATAAATTATGAATTTCTAATTTTGAATTTTGAATTAGCGACTTCCCTTTAACTTAAAATTCATAGCTCAAAACTCGAAAAACTGTTCATCGCTCGCCGTTTCTATTATTCGTGTATAAAAAAACTCGCCTGAATTACCTGTTATCCTTTTGCTGCAGAAGCCTGCGCCATTGATTATAACCCAACTTGTTTAATAAATCTTTCTGCCCGCCGCTCGGCTTGGCGATAACTTTCACTTCGGTCGCGCCGGAAGTTTTTTCCGCACTCATCCCGAACGCCTGCAAATCGCCCTGCCAATCGATTCTAGAATTCCCTTCGATATACTTTTCCGCCAGCGGAACAAGCCCGGCGTTGCTTTTTAAGATGCGCAGAATAGCGGCGTTTCCGTCTTCCCTTTGATTCGGCGCGCGGTGTTTTTGAAAAACCTCGCGGAAAATCGAGTCCAAATCACGCTTGCCTTTGCTTTCGCGCAAAAGCGTCGCGTCCGCCAGAAAAGCGACCAGAATGCCTTTGGCGTAAATAAGCTCGCCGGAATTAATCCAGCGTTTCTGCGAGGCTTCAATCAAGGACACGCTCCGGCGGCGCGACAACGCCTCGGTCAAATCGAAAGCGCGCCCCAAGGTCGAGAGAAAATCGTCAAAGCGAATCTGATTCAGATAAACGCCGGTTTTCAATGCTTTGTAAAGCGTGAACCCCTCGTAGAACCAATCGTAATTTCCGCTCAGATTCAGCGAATTCGGAATCCAGAGGTGAAAAATCTCGTGCCGCAATTGCTCGTGCAGGCGATTCACCGCCGAAGATTTAAACGCCGTCGGCGCTGAGATTATCGTCACGGTCGATCCGCGCGTCTCGGCTCGCCACCGCTCGAAACTCGCCGCCTGCGGAAAAGGCAAAAGCAGAATCTGCGTTTTCGGAAAAGGCAGCTCGCCGAAAGTTTTCCGGTGCTCGCTCAGAATCGTTTCGGCAATCTCCAGGGCTTCCGCGTCCGTAAACTGCCATTCGCCGAAAGTCGCCAGATTCAACTCGTTTTTTTCAACCTGTTTCGTCTGCCCGCGCCAGTCTTTGCCGATTAGAAAGATTGCCTTCTCGACGTTTTTAACGCCGAAAACGGCGTCGCTCAGCTTTGTTTCGCTCGTCGCGACGCGCCAGTTTTCCGGCATTTCGAGCGTTATTTTCGCCGCCGCGTTTTGCAGATTTTGCGGCAGCAAATCGTTGAGCATCAAAAGCCCGCGCGCATCCGAGAGCCACGAGACGTGCGCCGCCGCAGTCAATTGCTGGTGCGGAATTTCCGTTTTCACTTCGTATCGAAACGAAGCCGCGTTTTTTTCAGCTTCAAATTCGCCCGGCGCGATTTTTTTTATCTGAATTTCCCGATTTTGCGCATCAAAGAGTTTCAAATTCTCGATTCTTTCGCCCAAGCCCGTGACGTCGGCGTAAGATTGCAGAAACGACCAGTTTTTTCCGGCGCTCGCGGCGTCCGGCAATTTTCCTTCGACGCGGATTACGGCGTTCGGCGCGGGCGACAGTATTTTTATCGTCGCTTCGATTTCCTGCGCGCTGCCGCCTTGAGCGAAAAGGAAAAACAGGGAAAATAGAAAAAATGTCTGCCGCGGTTTGAGATTTCTAAAACACATTTCGCAGATAAAATTTAGCACAAGCCGTTTGATGCCGGAAACGGAAATCTGTGCGTTCCGGCGGAAAAAAATTTATCGCCGACTTGTCACGAAAAGATTTTTTAAACTAAAATTACGCTTTGGTCGTTATCTGTTTTTTTCAAACTCTCATCGTTTTACACGGAAAGATTGCTATGAGTATCATTAAAGTCGTCATCTACACGCTCGCTTTTTTATTGAGCCTGTTGCTTTTCGGACGTTCCTTTTTTTAAACGCGCGAATGGCTCGACAAAACGGGTTCGGGAAAATCGAATTTTCGCGGAAACCTGAATACTTTTCAGGTTCAGGGGTCATAATTGTCTTTAAATTGAATTGAATAACCGGCGGTCTGGCGAGACCGCTATTTTTATTTTTAAACCGAATATTATGAGCGATTTAAGAAAAATCAAACGTGCTTTAATCAGCGTCTCGGATAAAACCGGAATCGTCGAATTTGCCCGCGAGCTGGCGAATTTCGGCGTGGAAATCATCTCGACGGGCGGAACGGCGCGCAGCCTGCGCGAAGCCGGTTTGCAGGTCACGGAAGTTTCGGAAATCACCGACTTTCCCGAAATGATGGACGGGCGCGTGAAAACTCTGCACCCGAAAATCCACGGCGCGTTTCTGGCTCTGCGCGACAACGACGAGCACGTCGCCGCGATGCGGGCGCACGGCATCGAGCCGATTGATTTGGTCGTCGTCAATCTTTACCCGTTTGAAGAAACCGTGGCGAAGGACGGCGTTTCGCTGGCGGAAGCCGTCGAAAACATAGACATCGGCGGTCCGGCGATGATTCGCTCGGCGTCGAAAAACTGGCGCGACGTGGCGGTGGTCACCGACGCGCGGCTTTACGCAAATCTTCTGCGCGAAATGCGCGAAACGGAAGGCGCAATCGGCTTGCAGACGCGGCAGCGGCTCGCGGCGCTGGCTTACACGCGCACGGCAAGTTACGATTTGGCGATTTCCAGCTATCTGGCTAAACAGTTGAGCGAAGCGGATTTGCGTTTTTTAGAACCGTTCAATCCGCTCGCCGATTTGGTTTTTATCCGCGCCGACGCGGGCGAGGACGATGAGGCGGAAGAAACGGAAACTTTCGCCGAGTTTCAATCAATCGAGCTTGCCAAAGTCGCAGACCTTCGCTACGGCGAAAATCCGCACCAGAAAGCCGCGCTTTACGAGACCGGCGAAGCGGGCGGAATCGCCAAAGCCGAGCAGCTGCACGGCAAGGAAATGTCTTTTAACAACTACGTCGATGCCGAAGCGGCGTGGAATCTGGTTTGCGATTTCGACGAACTGGCTTGCGCGATTATCAAGCACACTAACCCGTCCGGCGTCGGGACGGGCGCGTCTAACGAAGAAGCCTACCGGCGCGCGCTTTCGACCGACCCGGTTTCGGCTTTCGGCGGCATCGTCGCTTTTAATCGTAAAGTCGATGAGACGGTCGCCAAATCGGTCAACGAAGTTTTTACCGAGGTCGTCATCGCGCCGGATTTTGAAGCGGGCGCGCTGGAAATTTTCAGAACGAAAAAAAATCTCCGCGTGCTGCGCGTCGAGAACGGCGAGTCGTCCGAAAGGCTCGAATACAAACAGATTTCCGGCGGAATGCTCGTGCAGGAAAAGGATTTGTATCGCGTCACGGAAAGCGATTTTAAAATCGTGTCCGAGCGGCAACCGAGCGAAGAAGAAATCCGCGCGCTGCTGCTGGCGTGGAAAGTCTGCAAGCACGTCAAATCGAACGCAATTGTCTTTGCCAACGAAAATCAAACCATCGGCGTCGGCGCGGGACAGATGAACCGGGTCGATTCCGTGCGGATTGCGGCAATGCGCGCCGAAAGATTCGATTTGCCTTTGAAAAATGCGGTTCTCGCGTCCGACGCGTTTTTCCCTTTTCGCGACAACGTCGACGAAGCGGCGAAATTCGGTGTCTCGGCAATCATCCAGCCCGGCGGCTCGATGCGCGACGATGAAAGCATCCGCGCGGCAGACGAGCACGGCTTGGCGATGGTCTTCACCGGCTTCCGGCATTTCAAACATTAATTTGGGCGGAATATGTCTTTACGAATTGCCGCCGCCAGCTTTATGAATTGCCGCTCGCTCTATGAATTGCCACTAGCTTTAGCTAGTGGTTTACTCAGATAAAAAACAAGCGGCTTCAGCCGAATTATCAAAAAAAGAATTTTCCGCTTAGCTTTAGCTAAAGCTAAGCGGAAGAATTTTTATTTTAGAAATTCGGCTAAAGCTGCTTGTTTTTCTTACCCTTTATCCTCCGGCTAAAGCCGGAGGCAATTCATAAATACCGACTAAATCCCGACGAATGTAAGGAAATTGTAAAAGGTTAAAGGATTACTTTAAATAATGTTTGACATTCGTATTGAAAAAGAGTAAAAAATAAGCATTAAGTTTTTAGAAGGAACGCTCGGACGTATCTTTTCCGCCAGGAATTTTGCGTCCGATTTTCTTTTTAGCGGTAAATCGCCGGTTTATTAAAAGTCTTCATCTCGAGCAAATCTTTCCCGTCGGTCGAAAACGAAATCGTGCCGTTTTCGCCGGTCGTCAAAACTTTCGCGCCCGCGTTTTTCCATCTTTCGACGACTTCCGGCTTCGGATGCCCGAACGGCGAATCGCGCCCGACGCTGATAACCGCAACTTTTGCTTTCGCGGCATTTACAAAGTTTTCCGTCGAGGAAGTCCGGCTTCCGTGGTGACTGACTTTGACGACATCAGCCTGCAAAAATTCCGGCGCGGCGGTTAAAAAGCTTTCGGTTTCCCTTTCGATGTCGCCCGTCAGCAAAAATTTCCTGTCGCCGTAGACGAGGCGCAGAACCAGCGAGTGATTATTGTCGGAAACCGCTCCGGGCGACGCGTCTTTTTCGGGATAAAGAATCTCGATTACGACCTCGCCGAAATTCAAAACCTCTCCGCGCGAAGCGACGTAAAGCGGAACGTTTCTTTTCTGCAAAACTTCGTAAAGCTCGATAAAATCAGCGTCGTCCATCGGCGTTCTGCCGAAAATCGCCGTCCGCACGCGAAAGTTTTTCGCCACGTCCGCCAGCCCCTGAATGTGGTCGGCGTCGGCGTGCGACGCCAGAATGTAGTCGATTTGCGAATAACCTTTTTCCCACAAAAACTCGGACACGACCGACTCGCCGATGCTCTGCGCGTCAGGCTCGAAAAGCTCCGGCTCTCCGCCCTCGCGCTGGACGTAAAGCGAGCTGAAATTCACCTTTCCGCCGCCGTCAATCAATAAAGTCTCGCCCGTCGGCATCGTAATCAAAGCCGAATCGCCCTGACCGACGTCGAGAAAATCGATGCGCAGCCTGCCGTCCGGCTGCGGCGCGCTGAACGGGTGAAAAATTATCAACAAAAGAAAAACGAACAGCGCGGCGAAAGAATATAGAGCTTTGGACTTTAGACTTTGGACTTTAGACTCCAGCGAGAGCGGCTTCCATTTGTGCAGCAGGCGAGTCAAAACGATCAGCGGCGCGAAATACAAAATATAAATCGCGCGCATCGCGCCCGAATAATGCGGCAGGCGAAAGGAAGCCCAGCCGCTTTCGATGAACGGGTCAGCCGCGTGAATCATAAACCAGTTCAAAATCTCGGCGATTAAAATCAGAGGCGCGGCTAGAGTCGCGCTGATTTGCGCGGAAAATATCGCCAAAATGGCGACGAGGCTCTCAATCGCCATCAGCAAGCCGACCCAGACGTTGAGAAAAATTCCGATTAGAGAAATGCGGTGAAAATAAATCACCAGAAACGGGACGAGCCACGCCTGCACGACGATTGAAACGAGAATCGTCTCAAAAACATAGCGCAAAACAATCTGCATTTTTTTTCGTTCCAGCTTTTCGGCATAAGGCGTTTTGAAAAGACGACAGCTCCAGACCGAGCGCCGCTGCTCGCGCCGCCAGTTTTCCTCGCTCCAATATAAAGCTTCGCAAAATGTTTTTATTTTTTTCGAGCAATCGGGCGGAACGGGCGTTTCGGTCGCGGGCTGCCATTCGCCGACGGCGCGAAGCTTTTCCAGCAGCGGGAAAGCCGTGACGACAATCGCCCCGACGCAGGCGAAAGTCAGCTGAAACGATGGGTCGAAAAGGTCGGACGGTCGCCAAATTAGAAGAATCAAAGCCGCCGCGCCGAGCGCATTCGACAGGCTGCCCTGCCGGAAAATCACGCCGGCAAAAAGCAGAATCGTAAACATCCCGGCGGCGCGCACGACCGGCGTTTCCGCGCCGACCGACAGCGAATAACTCCACAAAAGCCCGCTCGCCAGCAGAAACTGCCATAAACGATTGCGCATTAAAAACCGTAAAATCCAGATAATCACCGCGCCGATAAAAGTAATCTGCAAGCCGCTGATAACCAGCACGTGAAAAGTTCCGCCCTCGCGAAAACGCTCGGAAGCGGCTTTGTCCAGATGATAGCGATTGCCGAGAAGCGAGGCGATGAGCACGCCGGCAGTCTGCGCGGAAAAATGTTTTTTGAATTCGTCGATTAAATTCCGGCGTCGCTCGTAAACAAAAGCTAATGGCTGAAAACGGGCGCTTGCGCCGAGATTTTCGACCAAAAGCGGGCTTTTGATAATCGCGCCCGCGTCGATTTCCTTCTGGTCGAGAATTTCCTTTCGCGATTTGACGCCGGGATTTTGGAATTTTTCCTCGCGTCGCAGCTCGCAGGCGATTCGCAGGCGCGCGCCGTGCTTTAATTGCAGCCGCTCGTATTCGGCAGCGGATTGCTTATCGAGGGCGGGCGCGAAAAGCCTGACCTTTCCCGAAACCGCCGTTTCAACGCCCTTATAAACTGCGGTTTCCGCTTCCATCTCCAGAAAAAGTCCGCCGACCGCCGGTTCCGGCTTGCCGCGCAAAATCCCGGTTATCTCAACCGGCTCGCCCGAAATGAAAAGCTGTTTGTCATAAAGATTTTTCAGCCGGTTCGGCGCGACCGAAGATTTTTCCGCCTGAAAACACAGCGCGCCCGCGGCGATAAAAGAAAGCAGCAGAAACGGAACGGCGGCTTTTTCCCTGAAGAAAATTAAAACGAGAATTGCGGAAAGCAAACAACCTGCGAGATAAATCTGCCAAAAAGCGGGAAACGAATTTTCCAGCAGAATTCCGGCGGCGAAACAAAGCGAGAGCCAAGCCAGAGGATAAGGCGTAAAATCTGCTTCGGACGAAGTTTTTAAAGGCTTTTCAGACATGGGCAACGCGCCTTTAAGAAATATTTTTTCGCTCTAAATTAACACAAAACCGATTTGAAGCAAGAGTAAAACCGCACCGGAATGATTTAAACCGCCTTTGCGCGCTTTGCGCCTTTGCGGAAAGGTTTTGCTTTTTAATTTAAACAACGGAAGATAATTTCCCGCAAAGGCGCAAAGCACGCAAAGTTTGATTAAGTATTTTCGACGTTCGCGCCTGTTTTTCGCAATTATTCGACTTTTACAAAACTTCTGATTTCGCGGAATTTTTTATCGCTTATTCCGCTGACTAAAATCAAATGCTCGGCGCGGCGAAACTTTCCGTATTTTTCGCGGTGCTCGACGATTTTTCGCGCCGTCTCGCTGCCGATATGCGGAAGCTTTTCGAGTTCTTCGACGGTTGCGGCGTTAATATCGAGGGCATTTTCCGAGATTACAGGGTTATTTCCAGTCGTTTCCGGTGAATTTTCTACATCCTGAGCGCAGGCGGCGAGCAAAAGCCAGTAAAACGCGATAATAACTAAATGCCGTTTATTAAGAACTAAAGCGGAAATGTTGAAATAACGAGACTTAATTTTTCGTATGTTCGATTGCATACGTTATGTGCAAAATGCTAAAAGTCGTTTGAAAATCAACAATTAAGCGTGTGGAAAAGGAGTTTTCCACAAGGTTTTTCCACAAACTCTGTGGAAAACTGGGAACTAACTAATAACTAAGAACTGATAACTGATAACTGATAACTAAAATCTAACAGCCGCCAGTAATCAGTAATCAACTTTTAATTCTGAGTTATCAACTATCAGTTATCAGTTATCAGTTATCAGTTAAAGTTCCCTGCCTTCTTCAGCTTCCTGCAAATCCTCGTAGGCTTTTTGCAGAATCGGGCGGGCGCGCGTGCTGCCGTCCATTTCGCCGATGTAGCCTTCGCGCACCATTGCGTCCAGGATAGCGGCGGCGCGAGCGTAGCCGATGCGCAGGTGTCGCTGCAAAAGCGAGGTCGAGGCGCGTTTGGCGCTGACGACCGTTCGCAGAGCCTCTACGAAAAGCGGGTCGCGCTTGCCCGGCAAATCAGCCGCGTCGTCGAGTTCTTCCTCGGTTTTCGTAATGGTCGTGTCGTATTCGGGTCTGCCCTGCGCCTTGATGTGATCGACGATGCGCTGGATTTCCTTTTCGTCGACGAACGCGCCGTGAACGCGGACGATTTGCGACGTCGCGGGCGGCAGAAAAAGCATATCGCCGCGCCCCAACAGGCGTTCCGCGCCGTTGGAATCGATAATCGTGCGCGAATCGACTTTTGACGAAACGCGGAAACTGACACGCGCCGGAAAATTCGCTTTGATTAACCCGGTGATAACATCGACCGAAGGTCTTTGCGTGGCTAAAACCAAATGAATGCCGACGGCGCGCGCCATCTGTGCGAGGCGCGTAATCGATTCTTCGACTTCCTTTCCGGCGACCATCATCAGGTCAGCCAATTCGTCGATGATAATCACGATATACGGCAGCGTTTTCCACGGCTCGCCGTTGTCGTCGAAATACTCGGCGGCGTTGCGTTTTTTGACTTCCGTATTGTAGCCGTCGATGTTTCGCACGCCCCAGCCCGCCAAATCGCGATAGCGTTTTTCCATTTCGCTGACCGCCCATTTCAGCGAAATCGCGGCGCGTTTCGGGTCGGTGATAATCGGCGTGGCGAGATGCGGAATGTCGGCGTATAAACCCAGTTCCAGACGCTTCGGGTCGACCATTATGAACTTCACCTCGTCCGGTTTCGCCTTATACAGAATCGAGACGACGAGCGTGTTGACGCCGACGGATTTTCCCGCGCCGGTCGCGCCCGCAATCAGAAGGTGCGGCATTTTCGCCAAATCCGTGACGTAGTTCAACCCGTCGATGGTTTTGCCGAGAGCGATGGTTAAAAGCGAATTCGATTCTTTGAATTTTCTCGATTCGATGACCTCGCGCAGGTAAATCGTTTCGCGGTCGTGATTCGGAACTTCGATGCCGACGTAGGCTTTGCCCGGAATGCGGTCGATGCGGATTGATTCGGCTTTTAAGGCGAGACACAAATCGTCCGACAGGCTCGTGATGCGCGAATATTTCACGCCCGGGTCGGGCTTGAATTCGTAAGTCGTCACGACCGGACCCTGGCAGATGTGCATCACGCGCCCCGTAACGTTGAACTCTTTGGTTTTTTCGGTCAATTCCTGCGCGACGGCGAGCAGGGCTTCTTCTTTTTGCTCGACGTGCGGCGCGGCGGCGGTTAAAAAACTCGATTCGGGCAGAGCGTAATTGTCGAAATTCTGCGGCGGCTGTTTTTCGCCGGCGAAAGGCTCGGCGTCCGTTTCCTCGATTTCTTCGGCTGCCGTCTCCTGACTCTCCGTTAAGACGTTTTCCAGCTCGCCCGTCGCCTTCATCGGCGAAATCGGAATCTGCGCGAATTCTTCATCTAATCCCGGCGACGGCAAAACCAAATCGTCAGTCTCGGCATCGGGCGAAACTTCCTGAGCGATGGTGAAATGAGATTCTTCGCTGGTGGAAATCGTCGGGCGGATTTCTTCTTCTTCAAACGGCTCTTCGGCGGCGGTTTCAATCGTTTCCTCAATCTCCGGCTGGATTGCCGGTTCGATTTCTTTCGGCTTTTCGCCCGCGCGTTTGAAAATGTCGCCGATTTTCGAGCCGAGCGGCGAAACCGTTTCCGCCGCCGCTGCAGCTGCTGTAGTCGCCGTTACAGCCGTCG
Organism: Acidobacteriota bacterium; assembly: GCA_030860665.1. Lineage (GTDB taxonomy): Bacteria > Acidobacteriota > Blastocatellia > Pyrinomonadales > Pyrinomonadaceae > JALZHR01. The sequence goes on along the minus strand of JALZHR010000422.1, from coordinate 10,417 downwards.
CGGTTTTAGAAGCTTTGCCGTTTGCGACAACCGGCTTTTCTCCGGCTGAAATCGTCGGTTTTTCCTTTTCGACGCGCATCTCGCGGCGGCGCTCCATTCGCTCCTGCGCTTTTCTGTTCTGCTCCGCGCGCCACGCGCCGAATCGAGCCGCCCATTCGCCGATTCCGAGAAAATCGAAAATCGTCTTAAATCCGCTTAAAAACGAGAAATACGAAAGATTCGTGATAAGCAGCAAGGAAGTTAAAAACAGCCCGCCGAGCACGATGCCCGCCCCGATTTTGCCGAGCAGGTAGACAAAGCCGCGCCGCATCGTCTCGCCGACCAGCGCGCCTTCCCCGCCGAACAGCTCGAACAAGCCCGAAAGCGAGGCGATAAAAAGCAGGAATCCGATGACGCGGCTCGGGCGCGGCAATATATTCTCGCTGCGAAAAAACCGCCACGCGATTAAAGCCAGCAAAGCCGGTATAACGTATGCCGTCATCCCGATAGCGTCGTTTATTAAGACTCCGGCTGTGACCGCGCCGACGACGCCAATCCAGTTGTGCCTGACCTGCGACGTGCTGCTGTTTATAAAATAATTGTCATTCTCGTTAAATGAAATTAACGACAGGAACACCAGAACCGCAATCGCCAAAAGAACGATGGCGGCAATCTCGTTTGCTATCGAATAGCCTTTTTCAGCCTGTTTTTTCTGCGCTTTAGTCGCCATTAACTTACTACTTCTTGCTGCTGCTGCTGACCGCTTTTTCTAAACAATAAATATGACTTGATAAAATCGTCGATGTCGCCGTCCAGAATCGCGTCTACGTCGGTTCGCTCGAATTTCGTGCGCGTGTCCTTGACCAGCCGGTAGGGCTGCAAAGTGTAATTGCGAATCTGCGAGCCGAAGGAAATGTCCTGTTTGTTGGCTTCCAGCTCGGCGGTTTCCTCGCGCCTTTTGGCAAGCTCCATTTCATAGAGCTTCGAGCGCAGAACCTGCATCGCGACGGCGCGATTCTGAATCTGCGAGCGCTGGTTCTGGCAGGTGACGACGATTCCGGTCGGAATATGCGTGATGCGAACGGCGCTGTCGGTCGTGTTGACGTGCTGCCCGCCCGCGCCGGTCGAGCGATAAGTGTCGACGCGCAAATCCTTGTCCTGAATGTCGACTTCGATATTTTCGTCAATCTCCGGCGAAACGAAAAGCGAGGCGAAGCTCGTCTCGCGGCTACCGCCGGAGTTAAACGGCGAAATCCTGACCAGCCGGTGAACGCCCGCTTCGCCCGCCAGCAAGCCGTAAGCGTATTCGCCCTCGACGCGAAAAGTGGCTGATTTGATTCCGGCTTCGCCGCCCGCCTGCTCGTCCAGAATATCGACCTTAAAGCCGCGTTTTTCCGCCCAGCGCAGATACATCCTGAGAAGCATCTGCGCCCAATCCTGCGCGTCGGTTCCGCCCGCGCCCGATTGAATCGAGCAAATCGCGTTGCTGGCGTCGTGCTGACCGGACAATAAAGCCTCGGTTTCCGCTTCGGCGGCTTCGCGTTCGAGCCGCGCGATTAATTCGCTCAGCTCTTTCAAAGAGTTTTCGTCCGTCTCGGCAAACTCGAACAGCACTTCCGCGTCGGAGATGCCCGTTTCAAAGGCTTCCTGACGCCGGATGGCGCGCTCAACGCGGCTGCGCTCGCGGACGACTTTCTGCGCTTTTTCCTGGTCGTTCCAGAAATCGGGCGCGGAAATTTCGGCTTCCAATTTTTCAAGTTCGGCGCGTTTTCGAGGCGCGTCAAAGAAACCTCCCGAGCTGCTCGACCTGCGATTTTATTTCTTCGTATTTGGTTTGTAAATCGGTTAATTCAATCATTATTCAGAAAGTATAAACGAAAAGAGCGTGAAAAAAACTAATTCGTGAATTTTATGCTTTATTTTCATCTTTGGCGAATTTCCGGCGCGCGCCGAGCAAAATTAAAATCAGGCTGACCAGCGCGCAGAGCCACGCGAACCAATCGCCGTATTCTACATAAAAAGTCTGTTTTCCGTCCGTTTTCCCGATTGTCCAGACGCGCGTCGCTTCCGTGTAAGGCTCAGCCGCGTCCCGGATTCTGCCGCGCTCGTCGATGAAAGCCGTGATGCCGACGTTCGTGACGCGCAAAACCGGGCGACGCGTTTCGACGGCGCGAAAAACGGCGCTCGCCAGATGCTGCCGCAAAACAGGCGTCTGTCCGAGATAGCCGTCGTTGGTCATTTCAATCAAAACGTCCGCGCCCTGCCGCGCGTATTCGCGCGAGAGATTCGGAAAATGCGACTCGAAACAAATCATCACGCCGCCCCGAACAGCCGCGCCAAACGGCAGTAAATCGTATTCGCTGCCGAAAGAAAAATTTCCGACCATCGTCGGCACGAGATTTTGCAGAGGCGCGGGAACGGGCGCATATTCGCCGAACGGCAGCAGGAAAATCTTATCATACTGACCGATTTTTTCGCCCTTTTCGTCGACCATCACGGCGGAATTAAAATAACTGTCGCGCGCGGCGTCCGGCTCAGCGGAATTAAACAGGATGCTGACGTTATTGCGCGTCGTCAGCGTTCTTAAAAAGCCTTGAAATTCGCGGTCGCGGTCGTATTGGAAATTCATCGGCGATTCGGGAAAGACGACCACGACCTGCTGCCCGCCGGTCGTTCTCTCGATATTCCGCAGAGCGTTTTCGGTCAGCTCGACGTGTTTTTCTCTTAATCTTCGCCAGTCCTCGTATTTCAGACCGCTCATCGGCACATTCGGCTGAACGGCGACGACAGTCGCGGCGCGCCCTTCACTCGCCAGCGGCAAATCCAAATTTAAAGTCGAGGCTAAAAGAAGGAACAAACAAATCGCCAAGGGAATCAGCGTAAGCTCGCCGCGCCTGGTTTTAACCAGCATTAAAAGGGCTGCATTCGACAGCACCGCTAAAAAGCCTATCAAAAAAACGCCTCCGAGCTGCGCAGCCTGAATCGCGTAGGGGACGAACGCCTGCGAATAACCAATCGAATTCCAGTTGTTGCCCGTCGTCCAGAATCTCAGAAACTCGATTGCCGTCCACAAAAACGGCGCGGCTAAACCGGCGTAAACGCCGAAACGCCTGAATAGAACTGAAAGCAAAAGCGCGAACATCGCCGGAAAAACCCCGACCGCCGCGCAGGCGCACAAAACCAGAAAATAGGAAACCGGCGCGGGAACGCCGCCGTAATGCGTCGGTGCGTAAGCGAGCCACCAGCAAGTGCCGAAAAAGAAAACGACGCCCCACAGCCAGCCGAGCAGAAACGATTTCGCCATCGAAAGCCGCTCGCGCTCGATTGCCCAAAACAAAGGAACGAGCGCAAACCACGCGAAAAACCAAAGCTCGAAATCGGGAAACGCCGGAATCAGCAGAATTGCCGACAGAACCGCAAAAAGCGAATTTTTCAAAGTGGGAAATCCCGCCTTCGCCGCGGTGAAAAACTTCATGGCGACAGTTTAGCAAAATAACGGGAAGCGGAAAACGGAAAACTCAAAAAGCCGATTTCTTATTTTCCATTTTCCGCTTCCCGTTTTCTTTGTTTCCTTCAATTTGAACGACGCCGTTCAATCTGAATTGTCAGAATGATTGGCACATCAAAAATTGTCACACGAAAAGTGCCGGATTTTGTCATCTGCCGTTTTTTCTATTTTGCGGATAGGTCAAATTGGAAAGTTTTATGGAATATTGAGAAGAATTTGCGGAAAAGCGTTTAAAATGCCGTAAGTTGTTGAAAAATGTAGCCTAAAAGCAGGAGAGCCCGGTCATTTCTGACCAGGCTCACAATCGGAAGGACAACTGAAGGAACGCTCGGAAGGTTAGTCCAGCGCAGTGGCAAACCGCGCTCGGAGAAGTGTTGGCGGCGGGGTCTCGATATACTGCATCAAGCTTGCCGTTTATCCTTATTGCACATACCGTGCCACAACTTTTCAGGCATCAGGCGCGTGATGTGCAATAAGCGGCGAAACTCAATAAATATCGAGGTAAAACAAATTTTCAAACTTAAATTGCAGGGCGAAATACGGCGGATTTCGCGGATTCAGCCGAAAACTTTCGGCTCGCAAGTTACACTATTTGGAACATCGCTCGACCTGACGCTGTAAAGCGACCGCGTCCTGATGGTTCTGGTCGATTTCCAGAGCGGAGCGCGAATAGTTCAGCGCCTGTAGACAATCGTTCTTTTCAAGGAAAATTCTGCCGAGCGCGACATACGCTTCAATCAGGCGATTGTCCCAGAAGAGCGCGGTTTTTAAGCTGCTGACAGCCTGTTCCATATCGCCGCGCCGCAGGTGAATGCTGCCGAGCAGAAGATAGGCTTCGGCGCTCATCGGCTCGCTCGCCAGCACTCGACGCAGAGACTTCATCGCGTCGTCGTCGCGCCCGGCTTTGTAGAAATTGCGCGCCTCGGTTAACAAAGCTTCGGTTTCGCTGACCTGCGCCTGCACGGGCGCGCTCTGCCGCCTCGTTATCACGACGCTGACGAAATCCTTGCGCGGCGGCTGCTGAATGCGCAGGCTGGCGTCGACCGATTTTGAGCGTGTCCATTCGGTTTCGTATTTCGCGTAGTTCGGCAGGAATCTGCGCGCCTGATTGTCAAAGTCGGCGGCGGTTGCGTCGCCGGTTTTTTCGAGCGATTTTGCCAGCAGGAAATATGCTTCGCCGTCGGTCGGGCGCGCCGCCAGAGCGGGACGCAAATTCTGCGCGGCTTCGGCGAAATTATTGTTTAAGAACAAGGCGTAGCCGTAGTTAAAGCGCGACTGCGCATCTTCCGGCGCGGACTCAGCCGATTTTTTCAGCATCTCCAAGCCTTCGTTCAAAAGCGCGGCGGCTTTCTGCTTATTTTTCTTTTCGGCGAGCGAAGCCTGCACGGCGATTGCGCCGAGCGTGTTGTAAACGCTGGTCAGCTTTAAATCTTCGGCGAGCGGTCGCAAAACGGCGAGTGCCTGCTCGAAATTGTTCTGCTGCCAGTAAATCAAACCCGTATAAAACGCCGCTTCCGCATAATGCTCGTCTTCCGCCGGGACGCGCGAAAAATAATCGACCGCCTCGGTGAATTTTCGCTGGCTCAGATAAAAATGCCCGAGTTCGAGCGCGGCGGCGGCGTAAGTTCCGCCCTTCGTTTTCTCGTCTTCCGAGTAAATCCGCATCGCGTTTTTGAAAAAGTTTTCGCGCGATTGCGAATCGGATTCGGGCGTCAGCAAGCCTTTGATATACGCCTCGAAAGCGCGCGACGGAATCTTGTTCGCCGTTTCGACAAACTGGTTTTGCGAAAACGGCAGCGCCTTGTCGCGCTGATACAAAATCTGGTAGGCGAGCTGACCTTCGACGGTTTGCAGATTCGCCAGCGCATCGCTCAGGTTGATGTCGCGCGTGATTTTTCGCCCGTCCGGCAATTCTTCGCTCAAAAACCTGCCCTCGTTGACGCGGATGATTTTCGACGTCACGCTGACCGCCGCCGCGACTTCGCCCTGCGCGGGAACGATATTGTATTTGCCCGAAATCAGAAGCGTCGCGCGGCTCTCGCGCGCCAGCTTCAGCGAGGTCGCCAGGCTCGGCAGAGTTGTCAAAGGAACTTGCAGTCGCTGCTGAATAATTTTTCGCTCCTCGTTGGAGACGACGTTCAAGCCCGGAACTTTCAGCAGGTCTGAAAGCGCCGCCGCGAAGCTTTCGCCGACCCAGTTGAACTCGGGTCTGCCCGACGTATTCTCAAACGGCAGAATCATTACCGTATCGGGATTTTGCGTTGTCTGCTGCGCGCGGGCGTTCGGGACGACGATGATTGAAAAAAGACCGAAGATTAAAAATAAAACCGTTAATAAAACTTTTCGCATAATTTTTTCACCACAAAAACGCGGATTGGTTGCAGAAATTAATTCGGATTGACCGTTGCTACTGCTGCTGCTGCAGCAGCGGCGGCGCGAATCTGCGGTAGATTCCCTGAATAAAAAATTCGCCTGAAATAAAAGCGAACATTTTAACAGGTTTGATGCGGATTGTTAAAAAAAGGGTTATCGGAAAAAAAGTGGTAACCGGTACGGGATTTGAACCCGTGTTGCCGCCGTGAAAGGGCGGTGTCCTAGACCCCTAGACGAACCGGTCACAAAGCGGACTGCGGATGAGAAACTCTTTGTAAAAGGAGAAAAACAAAACGAGTTTCAAGGCAATAGTAAACTAAAGCTCTCAAACATCACGGCTGCTGTAACAGAACCGATAAGCGAATTCGTAGAATACCGCAAGGAGTTTTATTCTGTCAAACGCGTAAAAGAAACTTTTCACGAAGTTTTGTTTTCCGGGCGGCGAGGCTTAAACGGATTCGACCGGTTTTCGGTAAACGGGCAGAATAAAGGCGCAGTTTCTTCCCGAAGAAGAAGAAGCTGCGCTCTTATCTTGAAATTTATTTAATTAGAGAAAACGCAGTCGGCTTAGACCCGGCGACCGCGGACCAGTTGCAGAATCAAAACCACCAGAGCCACAACCAGCAGAATATGGATTAAATTACCGACCGCCGCGCCGCCGATGCCGCCCAAAAAGCCTAATGCCCACAAAACCAGCAATACTATTAAGATTGTCCAAAGCATAATTTTCTCCTTTTGTTGTTACCTTTCTCGAATAAATCAAATAGCCCAATCACGGATGCGTAACAAATCCATACATCGAGTTATTTGATTTTTTTTAAAAGCAATAACCGTGCCGCTTTTGAAAGGCGAAAGGCGAAAGGCTAAGGGCGAAAGTAAAAACGGAAACTTATCTTCTATCCTTTCAACTTTCGCCTTTCGGCATCGCCTAGCCAATCGTTATTTCCGGCTCTTATAATTCTCCGTATCCTCTGTGGTAAAATTATTTAATCGAAATAATTTACAAGGTAAACGATGACGGAAAATCAACCCAAACGAGTCTTTCTGATTGACACGATGTCGCATATTTTTCGCGCCTTTTTCGCGCCGATGGGCGGGCGGCAGGAGCCGCTCAGGAATTCGCGCGGGCAGGTGACGCAGGCGGTTTTCGTTTTTACGAATATGCTGCGCAAGCTCCTGAACGACGAAAATCCGGACTACATCGCCGCCGTTTTCGATTCGGCGGAAAAAACCTTCCGCCACGACGCTTTCGCCGAATACAAGGCGAACCGCGCCGATATGCCCGAGGATTTGTCTTCGCAGATGCCCTATATCATCAAGGTTTGCGAGGCGTTCAGCATCCCGATTCTGAAGATGGACGGCTTTGAGGCGGACGATATTATCGGCACGCTGGCACAGAAAGTGGCGGAAAAAGGAATGCAGGCGGTCATCGTCTCGAACGACAAAGACCTCTGCCAGCTCGTGCGCGACCCTTTAATCGTCTGTATGCGGCAGAATTCGCAGAACGTCAAGCGAAAAGTCGCCGTGCCGCCCATCGAATGGTGCGACGAGGCTTGGGTGGAAAATAAATTCGGCGTGCCGCCGTCGAAAATCGTCGACCTTCTGGGCTTGATGGGCGATTCCATCGACAACATTCCCGGCGCGCCGGGCATCGGCGAAAAGGGCGCGACGAAAATCATCCAGCAGTTCGGCTCGGCGGAAGAAGCGATGCGCCGCGCCGAAGAGGTGACGCACAAAACTTATCGCGAAAGCCTGCAAAACAATCAGGACATCATTCGCCAGTCCGTCGAGCTGGCGACGGTGCATCTCGGCGTTCCGGTCGAGCTTGATTTGGATTTATTAAAACGCCGCGAGCCGAACCGCCAGCTCGCCTACCAGCTTTTCCGCGAGCTTGAATTCACGTCGCTGACGCGCGAGTTTACCGATTCCGCGCCGCTTTTCGACCAGCTCGAATCCGCCGTTCTCGGCATTCCCGAGCGCCGCTACCGGATTATCAATCGCCGCGAGGATTTGGACAAGCTCATCCGGAAGCTGTGGGAAACCGACCACTGGACTTTCGACGCCGACGATTCGAACTCGCCGAAAAGCGCGGCGTCGTATCAGAAAGCCGCGCCGTGCGGGGTGGCGATTGCGACGGGCGCGGGCGCGAGCCATTATATCGACCTGGAAAATTTCGAGGGCGGGCGCGAGCAGGCGATTGAGCCGCTGCGCGACATCCTGTCGAACGGCTTTCTGGCGAAAGCGACGCACGATTTCAAACGCAATCTCGCCGTTCTGAAAACAATCGGCATCGAGCCGGAAGCGGTCGAAGACGATACGCTGCTCGCCGCCTACCTGCTCGATTCGAGCCGCGCCAGTTATTCGCTGCCGCTTTTGGCGATGCAGAATCTCGGCACGGACGCCGAGGACGAGATTCCCGAAGGCTGGACCGAGGCGCAGTTTCGCACGGCGGAGCGCGCCGATTTCGCGTTTCAGCTTGCCGGGATGCTGCGCCGGAAATTGCAGGAAGACGGGCTGGAACGAATTTACACGGAAATCGAGCTGCCGCTCGTGCCGCTGCTTTACCGGATGGAAACGGCTGGAATGAAAGTGGACACGGACGTGCTGAAAGGCTTGTCGGATTATATCTCGACCGAGATTGAAAGCCTCGGCGCAAAGATTTACGAAATTGCCGGGCGCGAGTTTAACGTCGGCTCGCCGAAACAGGTCGGCGAAGTCTTGCAGGAACTGAACATCGGCTCGACGAAAAAGACGGCGACCGGGCAGATGTCCACCAGCAAGGACGTTTTGAACGAGCTTGCCGAGACATACGAATTGCCGCGCCTGATTGTCGAATACCGCGAGCTGGATAAGCTGCGCGCCACCTACGCCGACGCTTTGCCGAAACTTATCGGCGCGGACGGGCGCATTCACGGGCATCTGAATCAGACCGTGACGACGACCGGGCGTTTAAGCTCGTCCGAGCCGAATCTGCAAAACATCCCGATTCGCACCGAACTAGGTCAGCAGATTCGCCGCGCCTTTATTCCCGAAAAGGGCTGTAAATTGATTTCCGCCGATTATTCGCAGCTGGAGCTGCGCCTGCTCGCCTACATCACGCGCGACGAGCGGATGCTCGAAGCCTTTCAGCAGGGCGAGGACATTCACGCGCAGACGGCGAAACTGGTTTTCGGCGCGAAGGACGAAAAGGAATTGAAGGAGAAGCGGCGACTGGCGAAAATCGTCAATTTCGCCATCGCCTACGCCGTCGAAGCCTACGGTCTGTCCGCCCGCGTCGGCATCACGCGCGCCGAGGCGAAAAAAGTCATCGAGGATTACTACGACACTTACAAGGGCGTCCGCCGCTTTATGGCGGAAGTTCCCGAACAAGCCCGCGAAAAAGGCTACGTCACGTCCGTCTACGGTCGCCGCCGCTATCTGCCGACCATTAACGACCGCAACTACAGCGTCCGCTCGCGCGCCGAGCGCGAAGCCATCAATATGCCGATACAGGGAACTGCGAGCGACATCGTCAAAATTGCGATGCTCAAAGTGGACGAAGCCCTGCGCCGCGCGGGTCTGGAAACACGGATTATTATGCAGGTTCACGACGAGCTTTTATTGGAAGCGCCCGAAGCCGAGGTCGGACGCGCGACCGAAATCGTCCGGCGCGAGATGGAAACCGCCGTCGAGATAGACGTCCCGCTCAAAGTCGAAGTCGGCGCGGGCGACAACTGGATGAACGCCAAATAAAGCAGGTGAGAAACCCGGCTCGGGCGCGGTTGATTAATGAGAATAGAGCGTTGATTTATAAATCAACGCTCTATTCTTTTCAATAAAGATGTGCCTGAGAGATGTGACCTCTTTCCTGTTTGAGATTTTTATTGCCAAATCCGCATTTTTGGTTTATAACTTGTCCGCATAAAAGTTAATTATGAACACGGCTCTTCACAACATACGGATTTTGTATGTTGTGAGAATAATTTTTTAACAACACACGGGATTAAACTTTTAGGCTGAATCATTCGCCTAATCACCAACTGGTCACTTACTTCGTAAATGCAGTCAGGGAGCTGGAGAATCTATATGGAGAAATGTTCTCAATGCGGCAGAGTATTACCGGAAGATGCAAGATTACAAGCAGCAGAAGTTCTAGCCGAACATTATCAAAAGACCTTCGAGCTTAATCACAGCTTTTGGCAGGACAGAAATAAGAACTTTATTATGTTACTTGTAATCGTCGGAGCAGAGATTCTTCTAAGCTATCGTACGCCAGCCTTAACGAATCTTTTTGCTGATTTTTATAATCACTTTCTTGAGCCGAGCCCGCCGAAGACACTTGATGATATTAATAATATATTTCCCTTTGACGTGCTGCAGACCATACTGCTCTTCGTCATTCTTTATCTTCTCATACAGATTTATCATCGAACGAGCCATATTCTTCGGACTTACAAGTATCTGAACGAACTTGAAACTGATATACGTACTAATCTGAACGGGCACATCACGAGAAATTCTTTCACAAGGGAAGGAGACTTTTACTCAAAGCCGGAGAATCGTCAAAGACTCTTACAA
>JALZHR010000410.1 GCA_030860665.1 Acidobacteriota bacterium | reverse complement strand
GCGTATGCCGCCGAAGCCGGTTTATCGCTCGCCAGACCGAACTGGATTGCGGTGAAGCCCTTCGTCGAACGCAGCAGATACCAGACGCCGTCGCGATAAACTGCGGCGTCGGCGCGCCCGTCGCGGTCGTAATCAGCCGGAACGGGAATGTCCGAAGCGACGCCGAACTGCACCGCGCCGAATCCCTCGCGGCTTTTCTGGAAATACCACGTTCCATCCCGGTAAACCGCGAAATCCGTTTTGCCGTCGGCATCATAATCGCCCGGCACAGGCTTGTCGCTGGCAACGCCGAACTGCGCGGCTCGAAAGCCGTCGCGGCTTTGCAGCACATACCAGACGCCGTCGCGGAAAACGGCGACGTCCGACTTGCCGTCACCGTCGTAATCGCCCGGCACGGGCTTATCCGACGCGATGCCGAACTGTACGGCGCGGAAACCGTCGCGGCTTTGCAGAATATACCAAACGCCCTGACGGAAAACCGCCGCGTCAGCCCGACCGTCGTCATCATAATCCGCCGGAACGGGAATGTCGCCCGCCTGCCCGAACTGTACGGCGCGAAACTCAGCATCGATTTGGAAGGTTTTGAGCAGAATATACCAGCTTCCGTCGCGGAAAACCGCCGCATCGGTCCGCCCGTCGCCGTCGTAATCGGCTGGCGCGAGGCGGTCGGTCGGCAAACCGAATCGAGCGCTTCGCACCTGCCCGTTCGGTTCATCGAAATACATTTCCGGGTAATACCAGGTCGCGTCCTGCGGGCGAAAGACGACCGTATTAGCTCTGCCCCTGCCGTCGAAATCAAATTTCAGCTCGCGCTTCGAGCGAAAAGAGATTTTGCTGATAAACGGGTTCGGCGCCCAGAAAAGACCCGGATTCGGCTGAATCGCGTTGGCGATGGGAATCTCCGCCCAGCCTTCGCCCGTCACGTAAAGGTCGTCCGCGTTATCGGCGACGATTTCCAAAGCTCTTCCGGCTCCGAAAAACGTGCAGAAATCAACGTCCGAACCGGCGGGATTCAGCGTCAGAATCGAGATGTTATTGTTGCCGTCCGAAATGGGGGCGGACATAAAAGGCTTGAACGGCTTCGGCAGAAAGCCGCGCCCGACGACGTGCGCCCTGCCGAGCGAATCGACCGCGATGCCTTCGGTTTCGCTGTTTAAACTTGTTCCGATGAAGGTCGAATAAACGAAAGCCGTGCCCGCTGCGTTAATCTTCGTCACGAACGCGCCCGTCCCGTTCGTGCGAAAAGCGCCCGGCGTCGTCGGAAATGGAACCGTGCCGCCTTGCGTTGTGCCCGTCACGTAGGCGTTGCCCGCCGCGTCGATGGCGATTGAGCGCCCGATGTCGGTCAGGCTGCCGCCCAGATAAGTCGCGTAAACGAGCGCCGAGCCCTGCGGATTAATCTTCGCGATATAGGCGTCGAAACGGTTCAGACCGCAGCCGTTGCAGTTTGGCTGCGGCGCGCCGGGCGTCGTCTGCAAATCGCCGACGGATTGTCCGGTGATATACACGTTGCCCGCCGCGTCGACGGCTAAATCGTTGACCGAGCCGCCCGTAATAAACGTCGAGTAGGCGAGCTGGCTCAAATTCTGCCCGCCGAACTTGGCTACGTAGCCGCACGAAAGACTGTTCGGGCACGTCGTCCGATATGCGCCCGGCGTCGTCGGAAAAACATTTTGCTGCGGTCCCGTACCGCCCAGATAGCCCGTGCCGCCGATATAAATGTCGCCGTTCGCGCGATTGACTTTCAGCTCCAGCCCGTTGTCGGAGTTGTCGGCTCCGAAATACGTCGAATAAAGAAGCGAGTTGCCCGCCGGACCGAGTTTGAATAAAACCGCGTCGTCCGTGCCGTTCGGCGTGCGGTCGAAGGCGTCGGCGGTCGTCGGAAAATCGTGCGGCTGCTGCGGACCGGGATAGATAACCGTGCTGCCCGTGACATAGGCGTTGCCCGCCGCGTCGACGTCTATTCCGCGCCCGATTTCGCTCGTCCAGCTGCCGATAAAAGTCGAATACAAAATCTGGTTTCCGGCGGCGTTGATTTTGGTGACGAAAATATCGTGCTGCCCGCGAATAGTCGATTGATACGGGTTGACCAGCGGAAAATCGGTCGAAAACGTGCTGCCGGTAATATAAACGTTTTTTTCGTTGTCGATGGCGATGGCTTCGCTCAATCCGCCCTGGCTGCCGCTGATATACGTAGAGAAAACGAGTATCGGGTCGATGACCAGAGGCTTCGTCCGGTCGTATTCGCCAATCTCGAAGCCGATTTTATTTTCCTCCTCATCCCGCAGCAGCGAGTAATTTCCCGCGACGTAAGTTCTGCCCGTTTCCGTCTGCTGGTAAACGATTGGTTTCGACTGGCGAATTTCCTCGCCGTCGATTGTTAAAACCAAATCGCCGCTTTCGGAATCGAGCCTGACGTTTTCCGCGCCCTGAAAGCTGAGCCTGATTTGACGAGCGTCCGCGCCCGGCG
>JALZHR010000395.1 GCA_030860665.1 Acidobacteriota bacterium | reverse complement strand
GCGCCGCCCTGCGCCTCGCCGATAAAAGCCAGCCGCCTGAGGCGCATTCCCAGAATTTTTTTCTCGTGCAGGCACAGCGGAAGCAAGCCGACGAGACGATTTTCGCGATAGGCTTTTAAAACAAACGGCGTTCTTTCGGCGACGCCGAACCATTTATACCAGGTCGAAAGCCATTCCCACGACAAAAACGGCGAGCAGCCGCCGGACGCGGCGAAAAGACCTTTCCACTCTTCGCGCAATTCTTCAAAAACATTTTCTCCGCCCGCTTTCTCAATTAAAATTCGGCTCATAAATTTCCATTCACTACGCAGCAGCCTTCAACGGCGTTTTCTTCTTAAACTTACGCAAACGGCTAATAACGGAAAACTTCCAGTTCCAGAGCAGCGAGCCGATAATCCCGCGCCGGAAGATGTAGAACGCGACGTGCTCGCGCTCGCCAGTCGCCCAGAATTTTTTGTTCTCGGTCGCCGGGCTGAGCATATCCAGCTCCATCGAACCGTTTTCGAGACAGCCTTTTAAAACTTCGCGGAAAAGCAGGTTGCCCGGCGAATAGCGCGAGTATTGCTCGTCGTAGGCGATTTTCCACTGAACGGTTCGCTTATCGCCGTCGCCGTCATACATCAGGCAAATCTGCATCGCGATGGTCTTGTCGTCGAGCTTCAGCTCGTAAATAAAAAGTGCGTTGCGCTCGGCGGCGGCGCGGGCGAAATCTTCGTGCAGCCGGACGACTTTCTCGTCGGCGTCGGCGGCTGTTCCGGCGCGCCCTTTCCAGCCTTTCGCCTCCAGCTCGAAATATTTCCGCATCAGCTCGGCGCGATAGCCGCGCGTGACGGTGAATTCGACTTTTCCGAGTTCACGCAGGCGGCGCAGGCGACGGTTAAGCTCGCGCTGGAGATGCTTGCGCGAGCCTTTGAAATAATCTTCGATTAGTTTTTCCTTATCGCCCGCTTCCGCCGCCTGCGGCAGCTCGATAAAAGGCGCGCTGTCCATCTGCCAGATGCCGGTGCGGTAATTTTCGCTCTCGGCGAGCTCCAGCAAATCCTTGAGCCAGCTGTCTTTCTGCACCAGCCGCATTTCCAGAACGTCCCAGTTTCGCTGCTTTTTAATTTCCTTCCAGACGGCTTCGACCGTTTCCTTTCGCCTGCTCTCGTCCGGTTCGTGAATCAAATCGAAGCGCTGCGTGTTGGCGTTAAAAACCGCTTCGAGCTTGCGCGCCGGAACGCCGTGCAGCTTTCCGTTTTTTTTCGTCAACGGCAAAACCGCCCGCAGCCGACCGCCGCGCCGGACCGTGAGAAGCATACATTTATTTTCAAAATTTTTAACGAACGCCGCGAACCATTCCGGGCGAAAAAATGGCTGATTGCTCGCGCCTTCCTCGCACAAAGCCGTCCACTCGGTAAAAATCTTCCCGATTATCTCGATTCCGCCGACTAAAATTTCGCTAAATTCCATTGATTCATTTTCCGCTTCCGGCTGGGGAAAAGGCTTTTGAAGCCTTAAATTTCCTGCTGGCGTCGCTGCGGCGTCTCCCTCGAAATTGCCCTCAAATAAAATTTTCATCGAAGACATAATTTTCTTTTAAAGGCGCACAATCCATTCGTTTTCGTCGCCTTTTTTCAACTCGAAAACGGCTTTCGCGCGTTTCGCGCCCGCGATTACTTCGACTTCGTAAGCGCCGTAAAAGCCGCGAAATTCCGCCGCTTTACCCGCGCCGCCCGCGTTGATTTGCAGATTTGTGCGCCACTCGTTGTTTATCAAACGGTCGAGCGTTTTGTAATTCGCTTTCGGATTTCCGCCCGCGTCAATCAGTCCGATGCCGGGCAGCCACGCCCTTTCGTCGTCCAGCCCCCAGGTGACAATCGCTTCGACCTGCGGGCTGCCGAAGGCGATCGTGTAAAACTCGCGATAAAATTCGGCTTGTTTTTCCTCGTTCCAGACGCCCGCGCCGCCGCGATACGCGCCGGAAATTCCGAGCGGCGCGCGTTTATCCTCGTAATCGAAAATCTGCGCGCTGAATTCCGTTATCTGAACCGGCTTTCCGAGCGCGGCGTAAGCATTTAGCCGCTCGGAGACGTTTGCCGGTTCAAACCATTCGCCGAGCGAGTGCGCCTGAATGCCGACGACGTCTATGCTCGCGCCGTTTTCAATCAATTCTTTCAGCAGAGAAAAATATTTTTCGCGGTTGTAATTTTGCTTTCCACCGGAGCCGAAAACGCCGTATTCGTTAATCATCAGGCGTTCGCCGGGCGCAGCTTCCCGCGCCCAGCCGAAGGCTTGCTCGACGTAATCGCTTCCAATTCTTTCGGCAAAAACGTCCGCTTTCGGCGCGAGCGGCTCGTTGACGATTTCCCAATCGTCAACGGCGTTTTCATATTTCGCGACGGTCGCCTGCACGCGGCGTTTCAGCAGCGGCAGCAATTCGTCTTTCGCGTGCGGCAGCCACGCCGGAGTTCCGGCGTCGTTCGTGCCCCAGAGAACCGGCGCGGCGGCGACGCGCAGTTTCAATTTACGGGCGAGCGCGACTTCTTTTTCAAACCACGCCCAGTTTTCCGCGCCGCGCCGGTTTTCGACAAAATCCCAGTAAGCGCCGACGACGGCGTAATTAAAAAGCTTTGAGAAATGCGCCTCGTAGGCGGGCAGCTTTTCCGCCGCAAGGTCGTCGATTTTCAGATAACAGCCGAATTTAAAATCGTGCGAAATCTGCTTTATATTAATTTGAGCGCCGCCGACCGCCTTCCCGCGCGCATCCAGAATTTTTATCCGCGCGTCGCCTTTGCGAAATTTTTCGATGTTGTTCCGCGCCTGTGAAAGCGCGGCTTCGTTTCTCGCTTTTTGGGACGCGTTTTCCGCGCCGGACGAATCGTTTTCCGCAGTCGCCGCCAACCGGCAAGCCGAACAAAAATTAAGAATCAATGCGATTAATAAGAGATTTCCGAGGCGAGCCGAAACGACGAAAGGCTTTCGGGCAAGCGGTTTCGATTTCGATTCAATTGCCGCCGATAGAGGTGATGTAACCATTTTGCCCCGTTTAATCAAAATAATTGAAAGCCGAAAGCTGATAACTGAAGGTTTTTACCTGTTGCCAGCTTTCAGTTATCAGCCGCTTCCAATTCGTTTTTGTTATCTGAAACCGCCGCCGTAAAAAATTCGCCGCGGTGAAATCTTTAATCCGTTTATGCCGCTGTCGCCCGCATTAG
>JALZHR010000392.1 GCA_030860665.1 Acidobacteriota bacterium | reverse complement strand
GTTATCAGGTATGGTCGCCGCGCAAGCCGCCGCGACGCACCCGCTCGACCCGCTCGATGAAAAGGAAATCGCGAGCGCGGTAAAAATTCTGCAAGCCGCGCCCGCGTTTCCGAAAACCGCGCTTTTTTCCACGGTCGTTTTAAACGAGCCGCCGAAAGCTGAAGTTTTAAGCTTCAGGGCGGGCGCAAAGTTTCGCCGCGAGGCTTTCGCCATCGTTTTAGACCGCGAGAAAAATAAAACGTTCGAGGCGATTGTCGATTTGAGAAGCGGAAAAATCCTCTCGTGGCGAGAGATTGCGGGCGTTCAGCCTTTGGTTTTTCTGGAAGAATACGAGGTTTTGCCCGACATCGTGAAAGCCGATAAACGCTGGCAGGAGGCGATGCGCAAACGCGGCATCACGGATTTTGAAAAAGTCGCCGTCGACGGCTGGGCGGTCGGGCAGGTCGCGCCGCAGTTTACGGGCAGGCTGCTGCGCGCGCTTTCTTATTACAAGGGCGACGCGGCGAATTATTACGGTCGCCCGATTGAAGGCGTCGTCGCTATCGTCAATATGAACACGCGCACGGTCGTGGACGTGACCGACACGGGCGTCGTCCCCGTTTCCGCCGCGAGCCAGGATTTCGACGAAAAATCGGTCGGAAAATTACGCGAAAAGCCGAAACCGCTGCTGATTACGCAGCCCGCGGGCGCGAGCTATCGAATGAACGGGCAGGAAATCAGCTGGCAGAAATGGCGTTTTCGCTACACGATGCACCCGCGCGAAGGCTTGGTTCTGCACACAATCGGATACGACGACGAGGGAAAAACCAGACCGATTCTGTATCGCGCCAGCCTGTCGGAAATGGTCGTGCCATACGGCGACCCGGACGAAAACTGGCGCTGGCGCGCGGCGTTCGACGTGGGCGAATACAGCGTCGGACGGCTCGCCAGCCCGCTCGAGCCGAAGCTCGACGCGCCCGAAAACGCGCAGTTGATCGACGCGACTTTCGTCGATGATTTCGGGAAACCCTACGTTCTGGAAAGAGCGGTCGGAATCTACGAGCGCGACGGCGGAATTTTGTGGAAGCATTACGACTCGGTTTCGGGCAAAAACGAAACGCGCCGCGCGCGCGAGCTGGTGATGTTTTTCGTCGCCACCATCGGCAATTACGATTACGCCGTCAATTACGTTTTCAAACAGGACGGCTCGCTCGAAGTCGATTTGGCTTTAACCGGAATTATGCTCGCCAAAGGCGTTAAGGAAAAACGCGCCGACGAGATGAATCACCAGCAGATGACGGAAAATTCCGGTCATCTGGTCGCCGAAAACATCGTCGCCCCGCACCACCAGCATTTTTTCAGTTTCCGGCTGGATTTCGACGTCGACGGCACGAACAATTCCGTCACCGAAATGAACACGAGCGCGATGGCGGCGGGCGCGAACAACCCGTATTTAAACGGCTTCGTGATGCGCGAGAGCGTTTTCAAAAAAGAATCCGAAGCGCAGCGGATGATGGATATGCAGGCGGCGCGCGTCTGGACGGTGACGAACCCGTCGGCGAAAAATTCTCTGGGACACAACACGAGCTTTATTTTAGTTCCGGGCGCAAACTCGCTGCCTTATATCGCGCCCGAAGCTCCGGTCAGAAAACGCGCGCAGTTTATCAACAGTCATTTCTGGGCGACTCGCTATAACCCTCTGGAGATTTTCGCCGCCGGAGCTTACCCGAATCAGAGCAGGGGCGGCGACGGCTTGCCGCAGTTCGTTGCCGACGACGAAGCGATTGAAAATCAGGACGTCGTCGTCTGGTACACGCTCGGCGTCACGCACATTCCGCGACCGGAAGAATGGGCGGTGATGCCGGTCACGCACGTCGGTTTCAAGATGATTCCGGGCGGATTTTTCAGCCGCAATCCGGGCTTGGACGTGCCGCGCTGAAACCGGAAATTCCTCGAAAAGTTCTACCGCAGAGCGTGGAAGTTTAAGAGAATTCAGCCGCGAATCGACGCGAATCTCACGAATTATTTTCTCTTTTTTTATTCGTGAGATTCGCGT
>JALZHR010000377.1 GCA_030860665.1 Acidobacteriota bacterium | reverse complement strand
CATGTGAGCTGGACATTGACGGCAGCTTCGACGCGCCGTGTCCCGAATATTTTCTGCGCCGCTGTCTCGCGCCCTGCGTAGCCGAAATCTGCGACGATGCGAAATACGAAAGCGCGGTCGAAGCCGTGCATTTGCTCTTGTCCGGTCGCGGCGAAGAGCTTTTATTTAAAATCGACGCGGAAATCGCTTTTTTAGCCGAAAATCTGGAGTTTGAGCGCGCGGCTGAAATCAGAAACATTCGCCGGACGATTTCCGAAATTTTAACCGATTCCAAATGGCAGATTCGCGTCGAGGACTTCACTGACGTTTTGACCGCCGCCGTCGAAAACGGCGAGGCGAGCGTTCACCAGAACACGCTGCGGCGCGGGAAAGCGGTCGGCGGAAAGCATTTCGTCCGGAAAACCGAAGGCGAACATTACGCGGAAGGCGCGGCTCTGGCTGATTTTATTAAAGATTTCTACCGCTTTCATCTGCCGAAGCGGATTTACGTTTCGCACGATTTTCCAGCACGAAAGGCTCTGGAAAAACACTTGTCGAAACGTTTCGGGCGAAAGGCTGAAATAATCGCCGAGCTGCCCGAAAAGCTGCCGCCCGCGATTTTTGCGACGCGCAAACGCGCCGAGATTCTGCTCGCCAATCCGCTTTCGCCCCAAAGGCGCGACGCGGAGAAAATCGCCGCCGAATTAAAGGAAATTTTCAAGCTGAAAAACGCGCCGCGCAAAATCGAATGTTTCGACGTGGCGCACCTGGCGGGAAAGGAAATCGTCGCCGCCCGCGTCGTCGGCAAAGACGGCAAATCGGCGAGAGACGAGCAGATTGTCTGGCAGTTTGAAAATCTTTCCGAAACCGAATCTCTGGCTGAAAGCGTGCGCGAAAGATTAAAGCTTTTGCCTTCGCGCGCCGACCTGCCGGAGCTGATTCTGCTTGACGGCGGAAAGGCGCAGCTTAATGCCGTGCGAAAAGTTCTGCCGGAATTCGGTCTGGAGGATTTACCGCTCGTCGCCGCCGTCAAGCCGCCGAAACAGCACGGCAAAGTGAGCCATTTTTTAACCGGTTCCGGCGCGGCGAAAATCGATTTTAATTCCCGCTCGCAGGCGATGAATTTTTTGCAAAAGCTCCGCGACGAAGCGCACGCGTTATCTAATCAGACGCATCGGGAAGTGCATTCCCTCGTTCAGATTTTCAAACAGCGGCTCGGGGCGGGCGCGCCGAAAGTTCAGCTTCTGCTCGTGCCGACGAGCTACAGCGCGCGCGACGGGCAAGCCGGAGATTTATCGCCGCTTCGCTCGCTGAATCAAGCGGGCGAGGTTTTGTTCAAATCGAAAAAAATCCAAAGCGCGACGGGCGAAAAACACAAGCGCCGCAGCCGCTTCAGCCGCCGGGCGGAATGAATTTTTTGCCGATAATCGTTTCGCACCGGGCGTTGAAACTTGAACAAAGAGCGGATTTTCAGTAATAATATCAGTTCGTCCTTGATTTACGGCGGCTATAGTTCAGGGGTTAGAACGCCAGATTGTGGTTCTGGATGTCGTGGGTTCGATTCCCACTAGCCGCCCCATAAAATAAAACTCTTATAATCACTGCTCCACACGCCTTTTGCCAAAAATTCGCGAGCTTTTTTGACGTTCATTTATGCTCCTAAAATCGGCTGAAATCGGTCGAAATCGGGTGAAAAATTGTGAATAAAATTGTGAATCACGATTTTTGCGTAAAAGAGCTATGCCGAAAAAGAAAAAACTTCCGCAATACGTCGTCTTAAAAAAAGCAAAGCGGGGTGCGACCCGAAGAATATCTAGCTCTGACGTGGGACGACGTCAATCTCGAAGCGAGAACGGCGCGTGTCCGGCGCGCAGTGGTCTTTAAGCCTTAACGGCGGCATCGAATTCAAAGCTCCCAAAACCAAATACTCCCGCCGGACGCTTACCTTCAGCTCGGATGAGTCGCGCTTTGAAGCTTCGCGGGCGCTCGGGGAATTGCTGTATTGAACTTATGAAAAGGGACTCGTATTCGCTTAAGGAAAAGCTTGCCTTTCAGGCGATGGAGTATTCCCGGCTTCGAGTCCTTCGTCATTCCAAACCGAGAAGAAAATGCTTCGGCGTCAAATATTCCGAAAATCACGGCGAGACGTGGCGCCTTGTGGCGATCTGCGACGAATGCTTTCACTCGATCGAACCGCCGAACAGAGCTTCCAAAATCGGTGACGCCGGTGTTAATTTTTGTGACTGTGCGGTTGTGTAAATAGTGATTAATCTTGAATTGAGATAATATGTTTTCAGCTTATGACATTGTCTCGAAAACATCCTTTTTGAGACAAAAATTCAAATCGTAACGATGAAAATCCTGAAACCCATTTTATATGCTTCCCGAACCGAATCTGTCCAGAAAGAAAAAACTCTGCCGGTTTCAAAAACTAACTTTTTAAGTAAGATGAAAATCCAAAGCTTCTCGCTTCGCGTTATCGCATTTCTTGTCTTTGCCGTATTCGTAGCCACCGAAGTCCGCGCGCAGTCGTATGGGCAGCTCCTGACCGTCAATGACATCGGCGATTCGACCGACGCCGTCCCAGGCGACGGATTGTGTCTCGATGCGGGTGGCAAATGCACGATCCGGGCGGCGATTCAGGAAGCCAACAGCGCGCCGAATCAGGATGCAATCATTTTTAATCTGCCGGGGATTGCGGTCATCGATTTGTCGCTCGGCGAATTGGCAATCAATTCGAATCTCTACATCATCGGACCGGGTGCGAGAAGATTGTTTATCCAGCGCAGCCATATCGCTGACGCGGATTTTCGGGTCTTTCATATCGGACAAAATGCGGGAACCGGCATCAATCTGCGCGGTTTCTCGATTTCGAACGGACGGGCGGCGCTCGGCGGCGGGCTGTATATCGAGAGCGGCAACACCGTCAACCTAACCGACCTCGCAATTAACGGGCACTCGGCGGGCGCGGGCGGCGCGATCGCCAATGCCGGCACGCTGAATATGACCCGTTCGAGCGTCAGCGGTAACGCTGCTCTCACGACTCTCGGTAATCAATCGTCGCTCGGCGGCGGTCTTATCAATCTTGACGCTAATTCGAAGGCGACGATCAGCGATTCGACGATTACTATGAATTCATCGGTCTCCGGCGGCGGAATCTTCAATAACGGCACGCTTTTATTGATCAACGACACGCTGACGGGCAACAGCGCGACCAACCGCGGCGCAAGCACGTCCAACGAGCCGGGTGCAGTCACCCACGTCCTCAATACGATTATCGGTCGGGATTTAAACGCCTCTTCGCTCGCCGGTGCCTTCGTTTCGCTGGGCAACAACATCATTACCGATGCTCGCAACGCTACCGGCTTTACCAACGGCGTGAGCGGCGATCAGGTCAGCAGCGATAATTCGATCAATCCGCTGCTCGGGGATTTCAATTACAACGGCGGTCAGACCCTCAATCTTCCACTCCTGGCGGGCAGCGTCGCGATCAATCAGGGCAACAGCTGCGTCGTCACGGCAACTTGTCCGGCGCCGGTACCCAATAACTTTGTGCTCAGATATGACCAGCGCAAAAATTATTCCCGTCAAGCCGGTGGCGGCGTCGATGTTGGGGCATTCGAATATAATGCGGGAGTGCTTACCAGCAACGCGTCATTCGGCATCATCGGCGTAGCTCGCACCCGTCTGTTTGGTTCGCTCGGCATTCTGACCCGCGCCACTACTAGCGAGAAGCAGTACCGGATCGCGACTTCGTTCGGCAGCTTTGCTTTTCAAAATATCATTGACCGCGACCCGTATATTCTGGAAATTAAGAGCAAACGCGCCGGGCTAAGCTCGCTTCTGGTACTAGACTTCGATAATCTGGGCATTCCTTTTCCACTGAGATCCAACAGGCTGTTTGGGGACATAGAATTTACTGAACAACCTTAAACGCCTAGCGCGGTAGATGAATAGTTTTATCTTGAAAACGCCCGATAATAAGATAATCTAAAAAGTCTCACAAACGCCCGTTTTCGAGACATCTAAAACAGTGTAATATTTGTCCCACAAACCACCCTTTTTGAGACGAAACATAACTAAAAATAAAAGGCTTCGCTTTTAGTTTAAGCGAAGCCTTTTATTTTTTAATCAGTAAAACTTACATTTTATCTGACGAAAGCGTTCGGAGTAGGGACATCGCCGTTTGCTCCGAATTGGAATCCGGTGAATCCGGCAGTTGATCTTAATAAGTACCAGGTTCCCGATGAAGGTCTGAACACAACCAGATCGGCTTTCCCGTCCCCATCGAAATCAGCCGGAGCGGGCTTGTCTTCACTGATTCCGAAACGCAGTCCGGTGAATGAACTGTTGCTGCTGTTGATGATGTACCAATCTCCGACCGATGGTCTGTAAACAGCCAGATCAGTTTTCCCGTCTCCATCGTAATCTGCCGCGACAGGCAAATCTCCCGCCGCTCCGAATTGATTCGGAGAGAAAGTATCGTTACTGCTGTTGATGCGATACCAGGTTCCGTTTGATGGACGAAAGACAGTCAAATCAGACTTTCCGTCACCGTCGAAATCTCCGACTAAAGGCTTGTCTTCAGCTACTCCGAATTGGGCGGAAACGAACTGATTATTTGAGCTGTTGATGCGATACCAGCTTCCCGCCGAAGGTCGATAAACCGAAATATCCGCTCTGCCGTCGCCGTCAAAATCACCGGGCACGGGCAAATCTCCGTTTGT
>JALZHR010000373.1 GCA_030860665.1 Acidobacteriota bacterium | reverse complement strand
AGTAAACGGCGGTCGATTTGAACTTGCGGCGCGGAATCGTCAGAAACAGGAAAGGCAGCAGAATATAAGCCTGTTTGCCGAGCGCGGCGGCAAAGCAGAGAGCGAATATTTTAACCAGGTCGAGCGTCTCGATTTTACCGTCCTTGCCCAGCGCGAGATATAGAAAATAGCCGATTGTCAGGAAACAACTGCCCATAATAACCGGGTCAGCCGCCGCCGAAGCCGCCTGAAAAACTGTCGTCGGCGTCAGCCACAGAAAACAGAACGTCCATTTATGAACCGGAGTCAGCCGGATGGCGAAATACGCGAAGGCTAGAAAAAAGATTAAATTTATGACGCGCGTGATATAGATGAGCGCCAGCGGCGACGCGTCGAAAGCCTTCCCGACGTAGATGCCGATGACCTGCGGAACATACGGCACGGGCGCGTAAACGACCGTGTTGTGAAAAGGCACGAAAATTTTGTCTTCCTCGTTGACGGGCAACTGGCGCAGTTCCGAAATCAGGTTCGTGTCAAACTTGATGTGGTGGTTCATCTCTATCTCGCCGACCAGTTTCCGGTTCGTGTCGAGCACGTTTTTCGGAATCCAGCCGCCGCTGCCGCCGTTTTCCATCCGCTCGCCGATAATGCCGCCGTCGGAAATCTGCCAGGCGCGAAAAAAATGATTCGGCTCGTCGCCGACCAGCGCCGGCGGCGTGACGAAAACCATCACCAGACCGAAAACTGCGGCAAGCAGAAGAAATACGTTTTGAGGCTCGGAAGGCAGGCGCAGCAGTGCGCGCAGCTTAGACGCTTTCTCAATACTCATTATGCGTTTAACAGGATAAAATAATTATATCGTTAAAATTTTAAAGGGTTTAATTCAGAATAACCGGCTTCAAAAGCCGAGCCGGAAAATCGGTTTTCACCATTCACGCGATTTTACTTAAGTTTTGCCGGATTAGCCAAAAGCGTTTTGCTTTTTTCGGCTTTGTATCTGAAAATTTATAGAGATTACGGCGCAGGGCAGACCAAATCACGGAGAAATCAAATGAGTGAAAATTTATCATCAGGAGGAAAGAAAGTCAGTTCTTTGCTCAGACGGCTGCTGTTTATCTATGCCTTCGTTTTAGGCATATACCTGGGCGGCGCGACATTTGAAACAACTGTCCTCGTGCCGATGTGGAGCGCGTCGCCCGATGCCGCGCGCTATTTCAATCAAAATCCGCTGTCGGTTTTCAATACCGGAAACTTTTTCTTCATCGTCGCTCCGCTCTCGACATTGCTGTCAATAGTCACGCTGATTGCGGGCTGGCGCGCCGAACAGCCGGTTCGCTTTTGGATTCGAGCCGCAATTATCCCGTTTCTGATTATTTTTCTGATAACCGCGTTTTATTTTGTGCCGGAGCAGGGCGCGATTAAAGGCGCGGCGGCGCAGAGCCTGCCGGATGCCGAACTGACTGCGCGGGCGAGCCGCTGGGTTATGCTTAACTGGATACGGCAGGCATTAGCCCTGCCGATTTTGGGCGCGACGCTTCACGCTCTCGGTTTGGCATATCGTCAATCGGCAAAAACGAATGATTGAGACGACAAGGTTTTTACTCCGAACCGGCGCGACTTCACTAATCGCACTATCTGACAACTCAATTATCTAAAAACATAGCCGTTACCTGCTTTTATAGAGTTTTTTCGAGTGATAGAATACTTTGAGATAGTCGATGGACAACACTCTATAATACTAAGTAAATATAAGTAAAATAAAGCATTTATGCACTATCATTTAATCGGAATCTGCGGCACGGCGATGGCTTCGCTTGCCGGAATGCTGCAGGCGCGCGGGCATCAAGTCACCGGCTCGGACCAGAACGTTTACCCGCCGATGTCGACGCAGCTCGAAAAGCTGGGAATCGAAATTATGAGCGGCTACCGGGCGGAAAACGCCGATGTCGGCGCGGACTGCACGATTGTCGGCAACACGATTTCGCGCGGCAACGCGGAGCTGGAAGAAGTTTTAAACCGCAAACTTTTGTATCGCTCGCAGGCGGAAATCGTCAAGGAAGAATTTATTCGCGGGCGGCGGAGCCTCGTCGTGGCGGGAACGCACGGGAAAACGACGACGACCAGCATCGCGACGTGGGTCGCGGAAGTCGGCGGGCTGAACCCGTCTTTTCTGGTCGGCGGCATCGTTCAGAATTTCGGGGCGAGCTTTCGCGTCGCGGCTGGCAGCGATTTTTTCGTCATCGAAGGCGACGAATACGACACGGCTTATTTCGACAAAAAGCCGAAGTTTATGCACTATCTGCCGGAAATCGCGATTGTCAACAACATCGAGTTCGACCACGCCGACATTTATCGAGACATCGCGGAAATCAAGTTCGCCTTTTCGCGCCTGATGAATCTGGTGCCGGGCAACGGGCGGCTGATTGTCGGCGTCGATTCGCTGATTGCGCGCGAGGTGCTGGACGAAATGCGCGGCAAATTGTTCACGCAAATCGAGACTTTCGGAACTTCCGATGAAGCGAAATGGCAGGCGCGCGACATTGATTTTTCGGGCGACGTGACGCGTTTTGCGGTTTTCAAAGAAGGACAATCCTGGGGCGAATTTGAGACGCATCTCATCGGCGAATTCAACGTGCGAAACTGCCTGGCGGTCATCATCGCGGCAGACGCCTGGGGAATTTCCCGTGAGAAAATCAACGAAGCCTTTCGCACTTTTAAATCCGTGAAGCGGCGCGTCGAGGTGCGCGGCGTCGAGCGCGGCGTGACGGTGATTGACGATTTCGCGCATCATCCGACCGCCGTCGAGGAAACCCTGAAAGCCTTAAAGACGAAATACGAAGGCAAGCGCCTGATTGCCGTTTTCGAGCCGCGCTCGTGGTCTTCGCGGCTGGCGGTCTTTCAGGAGCCTTACACGAAAGCCTTTAAGTATGCCGATTACGTGATAATCGCGGGCGTTTACAACACATCGAAAGCGAGCGAATTGGGCGAGGTTCTGAACGTTGACGAACTGGTTGCGGACATCAAATCGCAAAACAAGCCCGCGCTGGCGTTTCCCGACGCCGACGCGATTGTCGCGCATCTCGCGCCGGAATTAAAAGAGGGAGACGTCGTGGCGATTATGTCGAACGGCGGCTTCGGCGGCATTCACGACAAGATTCTGAATGCGCTGAAAAAGTGAAAAAGTGAAAAAGGGAAAAAGTGAAAAAAGTGAAAAAGTGAAAAAGTTTTGTCGAATTAACACTCAAATTGCTTTCTCATTTTTTCACCTTTTTCCTTTTTCCCTTTGATTCGCTTTTCTCTTGCCTAAATTTAGAAAAAAGGACATAATTACCGAGGTTTTTGCTCTCAGGTATCTGCGTAGATAGCGTCCGTACACGATAAGATTAGCGACGGTTCGGTTCGGTTAGAGAGTTAGATAGTGGTTTTGAAGCAGGAGTCAGTCTGAGTTTTATCGTGACAAGGATGGGCGCGTCGCCCTATTGGAAAGAAAATATTTTTTGAGAATTTTTCGTGCCATTCGCCCCTCTTTTTGCTTCCCTGGTTAAATAAATAATAGAGAAAAAAATGAGTACAAAACTATACGTTGGAAACTTGTCGTTTCGCGTGACGAGCGACGATTTACATGAACATTTTTCGCAAGCCGGGTCGGTCGAATCGGCAAACATCGTGCAGGACCGCGAAACCGGTCGCTCGCGCGGCTTCGGCTTTGTCGAAATGAGCTCGGAAGAAGACGCCAATAACGCCATCGCCCAGTTCAACGGGCAGGAATACGACGGTCGCAATATGGTCGTCAATGAAGCCCGCCCGCGTGAAGATGGAGGCGGCGGAAATCGCGGCGGCGGTGGCGGACGCGGCGGCTACGGCGGAGG
>JALZHR010000367.1 GCA_030860665.1 Acidobacteriota bacterium | reverse complement strand
ATAATTCCTTTCGCGAGCCAGCCGCCCGAGCCGAAGCTGAAATCGCATTTCCGCGCCTACGGTCTGGGCTGGACACTGCGCGAATACGCGGGCTACAAGATGGTCACGCACAGCGGCTGGACGGACGGTCAGCTTTCCGTAACGAAGATGATTCCCGAAAAACGCGTCGGGGTCGTCGTGCTGACCAACGTTCATCACCAGAACGCCTACGCGCCGCTCGCCTATCGCGCGCTGGACATCGCGCTCGGGCTTTCGGAAACCGACTGGAACGCGTATTTTTTCAAATTTATCAAGCAGCAGGAAACCGCATTTCTCGCCGAAAAAAAAACTCGAAGCCGAGCGGAACAAAAACACGACGCCGACGCTGGCGGCTTTAAAAAACTACGCGGGAACTTACGAAAACGAGCTTTACGGCAAGATTTTCTTCACCGAGGAAAACGGCGCGCTCGTCGTGCGTCTTTCGCATTCGCCGACCTACATCGGCGATTTGCGCCACTGGGAAAACGATAAATTCCGCGTCGTCTGGCGCGACCCGGTGGCGGAGAAAACTTTCCTGACTTTCATCGCCAAAAACGGCAAAGTCGAATCGGTAAAAATGGCGATGACAGGGTTTATCGACGACACGGAATATGAATACCGAAGAGTGACAAGCGAAAAATAACCGACTAAAATTTTCTCTAAATTTTTATGTTGTTGGATTTAACGCCGCTCAAAATCTCGCGCGATTACAGGCTTTTATTTTTCGGGCAATTGATTTCGTTTTTTGGCTCGATGATGACGTTCGTCATCGTGCCGTGGCAGATGTTTCACCTGACCGGCTCGAATCAAATGGTCGGTTTTATTTTTCTGGCTGAGTTTTTCCCGATGTTTATGCTGGCGTTTGTCGGCGGCGCGCTGGCGGACGCGTTCGACAAACGAAGAATGCTGCGCCTGACCGAAATCGGGCAGACTTTCGTGACGTTGATTCTTTTGCTCAACGCGCTTTTGCCGCAGCCGCAAATCTGGGTTTTATATTTAGCCGTCGCGATTCACGCCGGGCTTGCCGCGCTGCAGCGACCAGCGTTTGAATCGCTGATTCAAAAAATAGTTCCCGTCGAACTGATGACGGCGGTCGCGGCTTTAAACTCTCTCAGGTATAATTTCGGCGCGATTATCAGCCCGTCCATTGCCGGAGTAATCGTCGCATATTCAACGCCCGCTTTCGCTTATGCGATTGATTTATTTACATTTATCGCGTCCTTGATTGCGGTCTTTATGCTGAGCGCCGTTCCCGCGCCGGAAAACGCCGAGCGTCCGAGCCTGCGAAGCATCATCGCCGGCTGTCGCTACGCCTTCAGCCGACAGGAACTTTTAGGTACATACCTGATTGATATTTGCGCGATGTTTTTCGCCTTTCCGCAGGCGCTCTATCCGGCGCTGGCGGCGATGTACGGCGAAGCTTATCTCGGACTTTTTCCGGCGGCGCTCGCCATCGGAATGCTGGCGGCGAGCCTGACCTCGGGCTGGACGAAGAATGTTCACAAACACGGTCTGCTGGTCGTCGTCGCCGCCGCTTTGTGGGGCGTCGGGATAATCTTTTTCGGTCTGACCGAAAGCGTCTGGCTCGCGCTCGTTTTTCTCGCCGCGGCGGGCTTTTGGGATATGATTTCGGGAATTTTTCGCAGCGCCATCTGGAATCAGACTATCCCGCATTATCTGCGCGGGCGGCTCGCGAGCATAGAAATGATAAGCTATCTGACGGGACCGATGCTCGGCGGCGCGAAAATGGGAATCGTCGCCGAACATTTCAGCGTCAGAACCGCGCTCGTTTCCGGCGGAATTCTATGCGTCGCCAGCGTTATCTTAACGGCGCTGTTTCTCCCTAAATTCATCAGCTACGACGGGCGCGAAGGAATCCGCCAGAGAGAAATCGAAGAAGCCGAAAGGGCTGAGTTATTAAGAGCTACAGGCGCACCGGAAGGAGAATTTTAAAAAATGCCGATAGTCAGAAAAAGAGAAATCGAAAACCTGGAGCAGATGAACGGCGAAGAAATCGAAGCGTTTCTCGCCGCCCTGCCCGCCGGAAAAGAACACGTCGAAGATATGTTCGACTTCATCGAGTTCAAGCTCGAACGCGAGCCCTGCAACCACAGCCTGCGCTTCGCCATGCAGTATATGATGGAAAATCGCCTGAATTTCCCGAAAGTCACCAGCTGGCTCAACACCAACGGCGGCTACTGCGACTGCAAGGTAATGGACGAAATCGCTTCCAAATGGCGGGAAAAGTTTGATGTGATGGAAGATGAAGAAGCCTGAATCAGCAAACGCTTTTCCTGATATACCTTTTTAAAAAGGTGAAATAACAGTAAAATGAAATTTATGAGCGTTTCGACATCGAAAATGGATAAAACATTTGTTCGCAAAGGCAAATTAAAAGAGCAGGGAAACGATTTCGAGTTCTGGCAAACTCAGCCTTACGAGGTTCGCCTGGCGACGGTCGAGCAAATCAGACAGGAATACAACGCTTGGAAGTATGGTTCTGAACAGGGATTTCAGAGAGTTTATCGCGTTATTAAACGAACTGAAAAATAAAAAAACGCCGGCAAACTAAAGAAATTAGCCGACGTTTCAAATTTAAAACCTTCTAAATAATTATTGTTCTTCCGTCAAATAATCCTTCAAATATCTTCCCGTGTGCGAATTCTTACTTTTCACAATTTCTTCCGGCGTTCCGGTTGCTACAATTTCGCCGCCGCCGATGCCGCCTTCGGGTCCTAAATCTATTACGTAATCGGCTGTTTTTATCACGTCCAGATTGTGTTCGATGACGAGCAGGCTCGCGCCGTTGTCGAGAAGGGCGCGGAAAGCCGTCAGCAGTTTGTTGATGTCGTCGAAGTGCAAGCCGGTCGTCGGCTCGTCGAAGATATAGAGCGTTTTGGTTTTCGTTTTTTGCGCGAGGTGCGCGGCGAGTTTGACACGCTGGGCTTCGCCGCCGCTTAAGGTCGTGGCGGATTGCCCGAGGCGCAGGTAGCCCAAGCCGACCGCTTCCAGAACTTTTAATTTGTTGACCAGCTTGTTGACGTCCTTGAAGAAAAACAAGGCTTCGCGGATGGTCATTTGCAGGACTTCGTGGATGTTTTTGCCTTTGTATTTGACGTCGAGAATTTCGCCTTTAAAGCGTGTGCCGTGACATTCTTCGCAGGTCAGTTCCACGTCGGCGAGAAACTGCATTTCGACCGTGACCGTGCCGCTGCCCTGGCAGACTTCGCAGCGACCGCCGGGAACGTTGAAGGAGAAATGCGAGGCGTCGTAGCCGTGCGTTTTCGCGCCGTTCGTCCCGGCGAAGACTTCGCGGATGGCGTCGTAAGCCTTGATATACGTGACCGGGTTCGAGCGCGGCGTTCTGCCGATGGGCGACTGGTCAACCAGAATGATGTCGTCTACGAAATCGCCGCCCTTGATTTCCTTGAAAAGCCCGACGTGACCCTGCCATTCGCCGCGCTGTTTTTTCAGACCGGCGTAGATGATGTCGTGAATCAGGGTGGATTTGCCCGAGCCGGAAACGCCCGTCACGCAGACCAGCATATCGAGCGGAATTTCCACGTCCACGGCTTTCAGGTTGTGCTCGCGCGCGCCGACGATTTCGAGCTTTCGCTTGCCGGGCTTGCGGCGCTGGAGCGGGATTTTTATCTCCGCTTCGCCGCGCAGGTATTTCGCCGTCAGCGAATCGTCGTCTTCCAGCAAATCGTCGAAATCGCCTTCAAAAACGATTGTTCCGCCAAGCTCGCCCGCATACAAACCGATGTCCAGGATGCGGTCGGCGGCGCGCATCATTTCCTCGTCGTGCTCGACGACTAAAACGGTGTTGCCGATGTCGCGCAGGTTTTTTAAAAGATTGACCAGCCGCGTGTTGTCGCGCGGGTGCAAGCCGATTGAAGGCTCGTCCAGCACATAGAGCGCGCCGACCAGCGACGAGCCGAGATTCGTGGCGAGCTGAATGCGCTGCGCCTCGCCGCCCGATAAAGTCGAAGCCAGGCGGTCGAGCGTCAGGTAATCCAATCCGACGTCGACCAGAAATTTCAGTCGGCGGCGGATTTCCAGCAGCAGCTTCTCGGCGATTTTTTCGCGCTCCTCGCTTAAGGGCAGGTCATCGAAAAATCTCTGCGCGTCGCTGATGGAAAGATTGACGACTTCGGGCAGGCTTTTTCCGGCGATTTTCACGTCGCGCGCGGCTTGGCGCAGGCGTCCGCCGCCGCATTCGGGGCAGGGCGTGTAGCCGCGATATTTCGCCAGAAAAACGCGTACGTGCAGCTTGTATTTTTTCGTTTCGAGCCACGAGAAAAATCCGCGAATGCCGCGCCAGCCGGGCGCGCCGTCTTTAATCGCTTTCTGCTGAAACTCGGTCAAATCGGCAAACGGCGCGTCAATCGGGATATTGCTGTTGCGCGCGAAACGCAGCAATTCCTTTTGCGCCCAATCGTGCTGCGGCTTGGTGAAAGGGTCAATCGCGCCTTCTTTTAAGGACAAAAGCTGATTCGGGATGACCAAATCGAAATCGACGCCGATGGAGTTGCCGAAGCCCTGACAGGTCGGGCAAGCGCCGAACGGCGAGTTGAAGCTGAACAGGCGCGGCTCCGATTCTTCGTAAAGCGTGTTGTCGTATTTGCACAGGAATCGGTCGGAGAATTTCAACTGCTGCGCCGAGTCGCTCGGGTCGCGCTCAGCCGTCCGGATAATCGCCATCCGGCTTTCGCGAAAACAGGTTTCGAGCGAATCGACCAGACGCTGGCGAATTGATTCTTCGGCTCTCAGGCGGTCAATCAAAACGAAAGTGTCGTTAAAATCTCCGAAATTATAATCTTCCGGTTTTTGCAGCTCTAAAGTTTCGCCATTGCGAAAAAGCCTCGTAAAACCTTTCTGCATCAAACTCAAAAGATGCGCCGTGACTTTCGATTTTGTCTCGTAGCTCAGTTCCGGGTCAGCCGCCGGAAAAAGAACGTAGAAGCGCGCGCCCGCCGCCAGCTCTCTCAGAGTATCTTCAGCCGCCGATTCGGGCGAATCTTTTTTCACCTCGCGCCCGCAGACGTGACAAAAGGTTTGCCCGACGCGCGCGAACAAAAGGCGCAGGTAATCGTAAATTTCCGTCTGCGTGGCAACGGTCGAACGCGGGTTGCGCGTCGAATTTTTCTGCCGGATGGCGATTGCCGGAGCGATGCCGATAACCTCGTCGACGTCCGGCTTGTCCATTCTTTCCAGAAATTGCCGCGCGTAAGCCGACAGCGATTCGACGTAGCGGCGCTGACCTTCGGCGTAAATCGTATCGAAGGCGAGCGAGGATTTGCCCGAGCCGGAAACGCCGGTGACGACCGTCAGCTCGTTGACGGGAATCGAAAATGAGATATTTTTCAGATTGTGAACGCGCGCCCCGCGAACTTCGATAACTTCCTTGGTTTTTGTGCTGGCTGCTTGCATAGTTAAGAATTCCGGCGAATAAGCAAAAGAGTATTTTATCAAATCGGATTTGGTAAACAAAACGCTTTGGCAAAAGTAAAAAACCGAAATCAGATTTTATTTCTTAAAATCTTTTCTGCTAAGTGAAATTTTGCTAATATACCAAAGCCGAAATTTTCGGAAGAAAGGAAAAAATATATGATTGAATATAACTACCTTACCGGACAGCCTTCAGAAGTAATTAGCTCGTTAAATAGAAGTCTGGGACAATACAAAAGAACTTACTCGAAAATGAAAGTCGGAATTACGGGTAGAAGTCCGGCGGACAGATTTTACGAGCATTCCGAATATCAGAATTGGGATAAAATGGTCGTTCTTTATCAAACATCCTCAGAGCGGAACGCCAATACAATTGAAGATTGGCTTATAGAAAATCATTATGGAGATTTAATTAATCAAAGACTTATTTATAGTCCGCTTGCCGACGGAAAGGAAAAAATAGTTTATATCCTTTTGGAAAGGTAATTTCGGCTTTGCCACTAAAGCGTTTAGTTTGAGAGTTTTACACTAAAATCATTTAAAGGCGGAAGCCCGCGCGTCAGCAAGGGCGCATT
>JALZHR010000358.1 GCA_030860665.1 Acidobacteriota bacterium | reverse complement strand
ACGTAAGCTCGGGCGGATTTCGGTTCGAGGCGAATCGCCTGCTCGAAAGATTCAACCGCGGCGGTGAAATTTTTCCGGTTTTGCTGCGCCGCGCCCAATTCGTAAAACGCCTCGCTGCTTGCCGGGCGCAGCTTCGCGGCTTTTTGAAATGCTTCGGCGGCTTCGGCGGCGCGGTTCGATTTATTCAGCGCCCTGCCGAGCTGAATAAAGGCTTCAAAATAATCGGGTTTGAGGCGAACGGCGTTTTGATAAGCCTCGACTGCCGGCGGATATTTTTTTAGCTCGAAATGGCAGTTTCCCAGATAAAAATACGCTTCGTGAAATTTCGCGTCGAGCGCGACGGCGCGTTTAAACTGCAAAATCGCCGCGGCGTAATTTTTCTTCCGGTAGCCGTCCAGCCCAAGCTCGAAAGCCTGCTGCGCCGCAGTTTGAGCGAAAGCGGAAACCGAACAGCAGATAAAAAACGCGGCGGCGATGAAAAGCCTGAATCCGGTCATTTATTTCTCCTTTCAGCGGCGAGTTTTCACGCAAGGGCGCAAAGAAAGGAATTAACAGGAATGGCAGGGTAAACAGGGATAGAAAGCATAATTTTATTTATCCTTGTTTATTAAGCCGCGAAGCCTACACATCCCTGTTAATTCCTTTCCTGCCCGCACATTCATCCGCGATTTATTTTTCTCTTTGCGCCCTTGCCGCCTTGCGCCTTTGCGTTAAAAAAACGCTATCTTTTCACAACCGGCAGAACGATGCTCGAAGCGTTTGCGCCGCCGCGATAAACGCGTTGCGTCGCTTTTTGAAAATCGGCGCTCGTTCCCATTTTGTAATTCGCCATAAATTTCTGCGGATTGCGCGCCACGAGCGGAAACCACGTGCTTTGAATCTGCACCATTATCCGGTGACCTTTTCTGAAAGTGTGCGCGACGCCCGGCATCACGAAAGCCAGCCGCGTCGCCGCGTTCGGCGTTAAAGGCTCGGGCTTTTCAAAGCTGTTGCGAAAGCGCGCGGGCATCGGCTCGCCGCGCAGCAGCATTTGATAGCCGCCCGGCTGAAAAACGGTCGAAGCGAAATTTTCCGGGGGTCTGACTCTTTCAAACTGCCCGTTCGGCAGCTTGTTCGTGGTTTCCGGATAACGGTAATCGTCCGGGAAAACGTCGATTAATTTCACGACGAAATCCGAATCCGTGCCGCTCGACGAAACGAAAAGCTGCGGCTTGATGTCGCCCGCTACCGTGATATCCTCGGTCAGAGGTTCGGTTTGATAAACCAGGACGTCCGGGCGCGACGCGGCGAAACGCTGGTCTTCGGTCATATAATCGCGCGGGTAATTGAACGTGACCTTCTGCGTATAGGGAACAGGATTCCACGGGTCGCTGACGTATTCGTCAAATGCAGATGCGCCGCCGTTCGCCGGTTTGGTAAACGAAAGCCGTCCGTTTGCGGTCATATAAAGCGGCGTTTGCGTCGCGCCGTTCGGGTCGTAAGTGTCGAACGCGCGCCACTCGTGCGAACCGGTGTCAAACAGGTTGACTTCCTTGATGCGGGAAATGTCGCCCTTGTCCTTCAGAAAATGATTGAAAAACTGAAGCTCCAGATTTTCGCGATAATATTGCCCGGTTTTCTGCGTGAAATAAGCCGTTCCGAGCCAGTCGCCGTCGCGTCCAGCCCAGCCGCCGTGGTCCCACGGTCCGACGACCAGAACGTTGAAAATGCCCGGATTTTGTTTTTCGATGTGCTGGTAAGTGCGCAGCGCGCCGAACAAATCCTCGTTGTCATACCAACCGCCGACGGTCATCGTCGCGCACCTGATATTTCGCAGTTTGGGCAGAATGTTGCGGTCTTTCCAGAACTGGTCGTAATTCGGGTGAGCCATCATCTCGTCCCAGAACTTGATGCGGATGCCCAGGGCTTTCTCGTAGCTGTCGGCGATTTCCTTCAAGCCGCCGATTTCGAGAAAATAGTTGTAGCCGTCCTGCCTCTGCCGACCTTTCCACGGCTTCAGATAATCGAAGGTCGAAGTCGGCTGCGGGCGCGGCTGACCGAAGTTCGAGAAAAAGGCGTAATTCTGCGCCAGAAACAGCGCACCGTTGTGGTGCATATCGTCGCCGTGAAACCAGTCGGACACGGGCGCCTGAGGCGAGCAGGCTTTCAGCGCCGGGTGCGAATCAATCGAGCCGGCTGAGGCGTAAAAGCCCGGATACGAGATGCCGTAGATGCCGACGCGCCCGTTGTTGTTCGCGACGTTTTTCACCAGCCAGTCAATCGTGTCGTAGGCGTCGGTCGATTCGTCGATGTCTTTCGGCGTGCGGTTTTCGATGTCCGGGCGCGCGTCTTCAAATTCGCCTTCCGACATCCAGCGCCCGCGCACGTCCTGGTAAACGAAAATATAACCTTCCCTCGCATACAACTGGTTCGGTCCGAGCGTGTTCCTAATCGTCTCGCCGTAGGGCTGAACGGTATAAGGCGTGCGATTCATCAGAATCGGATACCTGACGGATTTATCTTTCGGCTCGTAAATCGCCGTGAACAATTTCACGCCGTCGCGCATCGGAATCATCACCTCGCGCTTCGTGTAGTTCGCCACAATGTATTCGTGCAGCGGATTCGGCGTCGGCGTTGCCGTCGGAACCGGCGACGGCGAAGGTGAAGGCGCAGGCGTCGGCGTTTGCGCCACGAGCGCCAACTGGCAAAAAACGAAAATGGCAATCAGGGACGAAAATGCCCGCAAATTTTTCATAAATTTCTCCAAAAAATAAAAGGCTGACTGACGGATTCAGCCTAATTTTCGCTCAATTGATAAGCAAAGACAAGCGAATTCTGAAACCGCCCGCATTTCCGCCCGCATCTTCTGAAAATCCGCGCGCGCCTGTGTTAATCTGTGATTATATTATGAAAATCAAGCCGCTCCACGATTGGAATCTGTCGCCGCGCGAGGCGATTGAATTGCAGAAACAGCTCGCCTTTGAGGTCATCGCCGAAGACACTTTCGCCGCGCCGGTCGAAAAGGTCGCCGGGATAGATTTGGGCTACGACGCCGAAAACGACACGAGCCGCGCCGTCGTCGTCGTCCTGAAATTTCCCGAGCTGGAATTAATCGAAACGAGCGAAGCCCTTTTGCCGATACAGTTTCCGTATGTTCCCGGTCTGCTCTCTTTTCGCGAAACTCCGGTGGCGATAAAGGCTCTGGAAAAACTGCAAAACACGCCGGATTTGATTTTGTGCGACGGTCAGGGGCTGGCGCACCCGCGCCGCTTCGGCATCGCCTGTCACATCGGCTTGCTGGCTGACGTGCCTACCATCGGCGTGGCGAAATCCCTGCTGGTCGGGCGCTTTGAAAATCTCGGCGAAGAAAGAGGCAGCACCGCGCCGCTGGTTCATAAAAACGAGCAAATCGGCGTCGCCCTGCGCACGAAAAACAAGGTTCAGCCCGTCTACGTCTCCACCGGTCACCGCGTAAGCCTCGCCACCGCCGTCGAATACGTGCTGCAATGCACGCCGAAATATCGCCTGCCGGAAACGACGCGTCTCGCCGATAAACTCGCTTCGTATCGAAAGCGATGAGAAGTGAGAAGTAAGAATAGCGGTCAGCCGTCAGCGATTAGCTATCAGCTTTTAATTCTGAATATTAACTATCAGTTCTCACTTCTCAGATATAGAATCATTGTCAGGGAAGAATCCGTTTCCTTTGAAACGCCCGCGTCGCTGAAACCCAGTCTTTCATACAGATTCAGCGCCGGATTGCGGCGGTCAACCGAGAGGCTGAGAGCGGAAAATTCCAGATTTCGGGCTTCTTTAATCAATTCTTCCAGCAGTTTAGTTCCCACACCGAGCCCGCGAAAACCGGGCGCGACAGCGATGGCGAGTTCGGGAATTTCCGGCGAGACGAAGCCGAAGCTTTTCGCCTCTGCCGGAAACAAACGCGCCCAGACCGCGCCGATTAAAATTTTATCTTCGTTTTCGGCGACAAAGCCGAAATCGCCCTGCCGCCCGAAATGTTCCAGAATATGCGCGATAAAAGGCAGCGCGAGCGCCTTTTCCCTGCCCATAGCGCGGATTTCGTCGCTGACCGCCGCGGCTTCAAAAAGCATCTCCCGCAGAAAAGCTAAATCGTCGCGCGTCCCTGCGGGACGAATTGTAAATCCGGACTTGCTCATCGCTGTCTGCCTTCTTTCCTTGCGGGCTGCCTGCGAAGAATCGAAGAAGCCGCCAGATTAAACTTCCGAGTCTAATCTAACGGCTTTTTGCCTTTTACCTTTTACCTTTTGCCTTTTATTTCTTCGGTCTCTCGTTCGCTTTCAAAACGCGTTTTCTGAGGCGAATGGATTTCGGCGTGACTTCGACCAGCTCGTCGTCGGCGATAAATTCCAGCGCCTGTTCGAGCGACATTTCCTTGACCGGAATCAGGCGCATCGCTTCGTCGGCGCTTGATGCGCGCATATTCGTCAGTTTCTTTTCCTTGATGGCGTTGACGTCCAAATCGACGGCGCGGGCGTTTTCGCCGACAATCATTCCCTCGTAAACCTTGACCTGCGGCTTGATGAAAAGCGAGCCGCGCTCCTGCAAATTGAAAAGCGCGTAGGTCGTCGCCTCGCCCATCCGGTCGGCGACGAGCGAGCCGGTCGAGCGTCCCTTCATCTCGCCCTGCCATTTGTCGAAGCGCAGGAACAAGGTGTTTAAAAGCCCCGTTCCTTTCGTTTCGGTCAGAAACTCGCCGCGAAAGCCGATAAGACCGCGCGACGGAACTTCGTATTCGAGCCGGACGCGTCCCGTGCCGTTGTTAATCATCTTCGTCATCTGACCTTTGCGCCTGCCTAAGGCTTCGGTCACGACGCCGATAAATTCTTCCGGTACGTCGATTACCACCAGCTCGATCGGCTCCTGCAATTCGCCGGTTTTTTCGTCGCGGCGCGTGATGACTTCGGGCTTGGAAACCTGCAATTCGTAGCCTTCGCGGCGCATCATCTCGATAAGAATCGCGAGCTGCAATTCGCCGCGTCCAGATACTTTAAAGCTGTCGGGCGAATCGGTTTCGGCGACGCGCAGGGCGACGTTGCCGAGCAGTTCCTTGTCGAGACGCTCCTTGATTTGGCGCGAGGTGACGAATTTTCCTTCCGTTCCCGAAAACGGCGACGTGTTGACCCCGAAAATCATCGCAATCGTCGGCTCGTCCACCGCGATTACCGGAAGCGGTTTCGGATTGTCTGGCAAGGTAATCGTTTCGCCGATGTTGATGTCGTCGAACCCGGCGAGCGCGACGATTTCGCCGACTCCGGCGTTATCGACCGTTTTGCGGTCTAAGCCTTCAAAAACGTAAAGCTCCTTGACGCGCGTTTTCTGCGTCGTGCCGTCGCGCTTCGAGACGAGAACTTCCTGATTTTTGGCAATCTCGCCCGAATAAGTTCTGCCGATGGCGAGCCTGCCGACAAACGGGTTGTAGTCGATGTTGGCGACCAGAAGCTGCAAGGTGTCTTCGCGCAAAGCGTGCGGAGCGGGAACGGTTTCGATGATTTGCTCGAAAAGCGGCTGGAGACTTTTCGAGTCGTCAGCCAAATCTTTTTTCGCCACGCCGTCGCGCGAGATGGAATACAAAATCGGAAATTCAATCTGGCGGTCGTCCGCGCCCAAATCGATGAAAAGGTCGTAGATTTCATCGACGACTTCTTCGGGGCGCGCGTCCTGGCGGTCGATTTTATTGACCAGCGCGATGGCGGGAAGCTTCAGTTCGAGGGCTTTTCTGAGCACGAATCTGGTCTGGGGAAGACAGCCTTCCGCCGCGTCGACGAGCAAAACGATGCCGTCGACCATCTTCAGAACACGCTCGACCTCGCCGCCGAAATCGGCGTGCCCGGGCGTATCGACGATGTTGATTTTGTAATCGCCGTAACGGACGGAAGTGTTTTTCGCCATAATCGTGATGCCGCGCTCGCGCTCCAAATCCATCGAGTCCATCACGCGTTCGACGACCGTTTCGTTGTCGCGGTAAGTTCCCGATTGGCGGAGCATCGCGTCGACCAGCGTCGTTTTGCCGTGGTCGACGTGCGCGATAATAGCGATGTTGCGTATTTTTTCTGTAGTAATCATAGACGTAAATTTGTCGTTGAGGACAAACGAAAATAATGACTGATTGGAGACGAAAATGCAAAGCGCGAGACGTGGAAGTCGGAAACCGGAAATCAAAAGCCGGTCACGGAGATTAGCAAAAAGACCGGACGAAACTGTTGATTTCGTCCGGTCTGAGTCCTCGATTCAAAACGAATTTGAATTTACGGAGTGTTTACCAATCCGACCGGCTGGTCGCCGTTCTGACCGAATCTGAAGGCAACGAAATCGTTGTTTTCGCTGCGGAGTATATACCAGGTTCCGTCCTGCGGGCGGAAGACGGCGATGTCGGTTTTTCTGTCGTTATCGAATCTTCCGGCAACCGGGACGTCGCCGTTCAGACCGAAGCGGACAACCCTGTAATCTCCGTCGATGCTGCGCAGAATATACCAGGTTCCGTCCTGCGGGCGGAAC
>JALZHR010000353.1 GCA_030860665.1 Acidobacteriota bacterium | reverse complement strand
TGAACGCCGACGGCAGCAACCCGCAGCCCTTAACGCCCGTCGCCGGGGCGACTTTCGCGCCCGTCGTTTTGCCTGACGCGCAGACGGTCGTCTTTCAGTGGCTGAAAGGAAACGAACGCGTGATGGGCAGCGTGCCGCTGGCGGGCGGCGAGATTACCGAATTGCCGCCGCTGACCACGAACACGCATCTGTTCGCCGTCTCGCCCGACGGCAAACAAATCGCCTTTCCCTTTTACGATGCGCAGAGCGCCCGCTATAAAGTCCGCGCCCGCCCGCGCGAAGCCGAAGAGCCGTCCGTCGTTTTCGACATTACGCCGACCGCTTTTCTGAATTGGACGGTCGACGGCAAGGGTCTGCTTTACCGCGAGCTGGACCCGCGGCGATTTCCCCGCTCGACCGTGATGTTTCAGCCAGTCTCGGGCGGCGAGCCGAAGCCTTTCTTAGCTTTTAAATCCGATACGGTCGTCAGCGTTTCGCAGTCGAAAGACGGCAAACAGACGCTAATCGTGCTCGACAAATTCGTGACCGACGCCGTGATGCTGTCGCAAATTCGCCCAAACTGAAATTCATTTATCATTTATCATTTACCATTTATCACTTACCATTTATCACTTATCATTTATTGCTCAGCACTCAGCACTCAAAATTCATCGTTCATCGCCAGATTTTCAGATAACGCGCGAACCATTTGCGCGCGGACGGTGATTTTAAGGTTTCGAGCGTCGCTTCGGTGGCGACAGCTTGCGCGGCTTTCGCCAGCGTCGGGTAGACGCGGATGATTTTATTCAGCTCGGAGACTTTCAGATTCCCGCTCATCGCCCAGACAAATTCGTGAATGATTTCGCCCGCGTGCGCGCCGACGACGTGCGCGCCGACAATTCGGCTTTTGTGCGTCAGGACTTTGGCAAAGCCTTCCGTCTCCGATTCCGCCTGCGCGCGGTCGTTGTCCGCAAATAATATCTTGTAGACTTTCACCTTATCGCCGAATTTTTCCCGCGCTTCCGTTTCGGTCAAACCGACGCGGGCGATTTCCGGCTCGGTGAAAGTCGCCCACGGGACGACGCGAAAATCGGTCTTCTTTTTAAACGGGAACGGCACGAACGCATTTCGGATAACTATTTGCGCCTCGTAATCCGCCGTATGCGTGAATTGAAAATGCGCCGTCACGTCGCCCGCCGCAAAGATGCGCTTTTGCGAAGTTTGCAGATATTCGTCGGTCAAAATCCGTTTTTTATCAAAACGGACGCCCGCTTTTTCGAGGTCTAAATTTTCGATATTCGGCTGGCGTCCGGCAGCGACCAGAATCTCGTCGGCGACGATTTCGGCTTCCGCGCCGTCTTTTTCAATAACTAAAATTTTCGCGCCCGCTTCGCCCCGCTGCGCGCGGACGGCTTTTGT
The DNA here is from genome assembly GCA_030860665.1 of Acidobacteriota bacterium. GTDB lineage: Bacteria > Acidobacteriota > Blastocatellia > Pyrinomonadales > Pyrinomonadaceae > JALZHR01. Next base: position 2,950 of record JALZHR010000353.1, on the reverse strand, counting down.
ATTCGTCAGGATTCGGACGCCTTCGTTTTCCAAAATTCGCGTCACCAGTGCGGCGGCTTCCTCGTCTTCTTTAATCAAAATCCGCTCAGCCGTCTCGACAATCGTCACGCGGCTGCCGAATCTTTGGAAGGATTGCCCGAGTTCCAGCCCAATCGCGCCGCCGCCGAGAACGATTAATCTTTCCGGCAGTTTTTCGAGCCGAAAAACTTCCTCGTTCGTGATAAAACCAACTTCTTTTAAGCCTTCGACGGGCGGAATCAGCGGGCGCGAGCCGGTCGCGATGCAGAAACGCTTTGCCTTTAGTTTTCTCGTTTCGCCCGAATTTTTCAGGGCGACTTCGATTTCGGACGCGTTAATAAACCGCGCCGCGCCGAAAACGACTTCGACGCCCATTTTCTCAAAAACTTCCGGCGCGTCGTGCCGCTCAATGATTTCGATGACTTTCCGCACGCGCGACGTTATCGAGGCGAAAGAATCGTTTTGAAATCTGAAGTCCGAAACCTCGAATCCGAAATCTGCGGCGCGTTTTAGCTGCTGCGCGAAACGGGCGGATTTAATCAGCGTTTTCGACGGCACGCAGCCGGTGTAGAGACAATCGCCGCCGAGCAGATTTTTTTCAATCAACGCCGTGCGCGCTCCTAAAGTCGCCGCTCCGCCCGCCGCGACGAGTCCCGCCGAGCCGCCGCCGATAACGATAAAATCATACGTGTCCTTCATAAACTGAAAGAAGGTTAGCTTTTTTTTTATCGAAAAGCTACGGAGCTATTTTTTGAATTTCCCTTGTGCGCCGCCCGGAGCGTAAAATTCTTTCCCGCAAATAAATCGCGTTTCTTTGCGAATTTATTTCTTTTAATGAATAAACGGTTGACAATAGTCGTTATAACGACTATTATTGAATTGTGATGAGTGTAATAAGCGTTATGAGCGAGCTGCAAATAGAACTCAAACAGACAAAGCCGTGGAAAAGCAAGGAAGAAGAGCTTTATCTGAACCTGGCGCGAACGGCTGAAGCTCTGAGCTGGAAGGTGTCCGAACTGCTGAAAAGCTACGAGCTGACGGGCGTGCAGTATAACGTTCTGCGAATTCTGCGCGGCGCGGGCGGCGACGGCTTGATTTGCAGCGAAATCAGCGAGCGCCTGATAACAAAGGATTCCGATATTACGAGGCTGCTTGAACGGCTGGAAAATCGCGGGCTTATCCGGCGCGAGCGGAGCGAAAAAGACCGCCGCATCGTGATTGCCAGAATTACCGACGCCGGACTAAATCTTTTAGCCGCTATCGACGAGCCGATAATCGAGCTTCACCGGCGACAGCTCGGACACCTGGGCGAAAGTCTTCTGGACCAGCTCAACGCCCTGCTCGTTCTGGCGCGAAGCAATATCAGTTAATTTTATTAATAGTCGTTATCACAGTCATTATTTAAATAAAAGGAGAAAGACAAGAATGGCGAAAGTGGCAATAATTTATTACAGCGCGACGGGCACGACTTATCAACTGGCGAAAGCCGTCGAGGAAGGCGCGCGCGCGGCGGGCGCGGAAACGCGGCTGCTCAAAGTGCGGGAAACCGCGCCGGAAGCGGCTGTGAACTCCAACGAGAAATGGAAACAGCACGCCGAGGAAACGCGCGACATTCAGGAAGCGACCGTTGACGATTTGAAATGGGCGGACGCCATAATATTCGGAACGCCGACACGCTACGGCGGCGCAACGTCCCAACTTCGCGCGTTTATCGACCAGACGGGCGGCTTGTGGGCGAGCGGCGCGCTGGTCAACAAAATCGGCTCGTCGTTTACCTCGACGGCGACCTCGCACGGCGGTCAGGAAGCGACGATTCTGGCGCTGAACACGGTATTTTACCACTGGGGCGCGCTGGTCGTTGCACCCGGCTACGTCGACCCGATTCAGTTTCAGTCCGGCAACCCGTACGGCGTCTCGTTCACGTCGCAGAACGGCGCGGTTTCGCCCGACCAAATCGCGCTCGACGCGGCTCGCTTTCAGGGCAGGCGCGTCGCGGAAGTAACCGCACAGTTTTTAAAGGGCGGAGAGTAGCTTCGACGGTTCGTTGATAATTGATATTTGCGAAAATAAATTACCAATTATCAACTAACTATTTTTTATAAGTCTGCATCAAACGTATTTATCGCAGCAGCAGCAACAGCATAATTCATTAATCAGAAATTCAACCAGGTAATAAATAAGGAGCAAAATTAAAAATGAAAAGAACGTCGTTCTTACTGGCTTTCGCGCTTGCCGCGCTGTTTGTTTTTTCAAACGCGGGCACGCAAGCCGTCAATAACAGCTTAGCCGAAAGATTCGCTTCTTTCGACGACAAGAAAAACAAGCAGAACATCGATTACAGCGGAACTTACAACTTTGACAAAGCGCACAGCGCCATCGGCTTTCGCGTCAAACATCTGGGCTTGGTCGATGTTCCGGGCTATTTCCGCGATTTTACCGGAACGATTAATTACGACGCCAAGGACGTGGAGAAATCTTCGGTCGAGTTTACGGCGAAAGTGACGAGCGTTGACACGGGCGTCGCCGGGCGCGACAAACACCTGCGCACGGCTGATTTTTTTGAAGTCGAAAAATATCCCGAGCTGACTTTCAAAAGCACGAAAGTCGAAAAGAAAGGCAAAAACATTCTGGTAACGGGCGATTTTACGTTGAAAGGCGTGACCAAACAGATTACGTTCCCGGTTCAGATTGCCGGATTCCTGCCGCCCGACGAGCGCAATAACGGCAGAATGGGCGCCACGGCGGAAACTTCGATTAACCGCCGCGATTACGGCGTAAACTACGGCAGCACTCTGGCGAACGGCGTCGCGTCGCTGTCCGACAACGTTCAGATAAATCTGCAAATCGAAGCCACCCGCCCGAAACCGCAACCGTAAAAAAGGCGTTGGAAGGCAAAAGGCAAAAGGTAAAAGGCAAAAGTGAAGAAAATTAC
>JALZHR010000315.1 GCA_030860665.1 Acidobacteriota bacterium | reverse complement strand
ATTCCGCTCAGATTGTTCGGGCGGTCGGCGGGCGGCAGCAGCGTCCGGCGCGTCTGGCGCAGAGTACCTTCGACGGCGTTGTTCGCCGCGCCCTGTCCCATCATTCCGGCGCGGTTATAGAGATGATTTCTCAGCCACAAGTCCCACTGGTCGTATTGCGGGCGGATGTTCGCGGTGTGTTCCGCTTTATAAACCATCGGAATGGCGATGTCGATAATGCCTTCCTGCGTCCACGCGCGCCAGTCCTGATAAACGCGCCAGTAGGCTTCGGCGGAATTCCACGACACTTCCGTCGCGCCGATGCCGCCGAAGGCGATAACCGCGGCGGAGATTTTTAAATTCGGCTTGATGGCGAGAGCGTTCAGATAAACGCGGCGCACGATGTTCGTCACCTGGTCGCGTCGCCATTGATTCCACTGCGGATTATTCTGCGAGGGCGGCGCGGAACCGATTGGAATATTGTAATAACGCTGAAACCGCTCGATGCTCGTCGAATTGTAGCCGACGCTCGTGCCGACCGACGGCGTCTGACCGGCGATGCCGATTTCGGGATAGCGTATGCGGTCGAGATGAAGCCCGTCGATGTCGTAGTTTCGGACGAGATGATTGAGGACGTTGACCGTGTAGGCGGCGGCGTCCGGATGCCCGAAATCCAGCCAGAAATCGCTGCCGAAACGGTGTCCCTGATAAGTGATAGCCGCCGTTCCGTCCGGAATCAGCGTGCGCGTCAGCCAGTTGTTCGGTCCGGGCGTAATCGTGTTCGTCGCCGGGTTGAAGCCGCCGTGCTGGTTGAAAACGTGGTTCGGATTTTCCGGCGGAAAAAGATTCGGCGCGCGTCCCCAGACGGCGCTCATAATGACGAAAGCGTGAACCTCGATGCCGTTCGCGTGCGCTTCGTTAATAATGTCCTGCAGCGGGTCGAAGCCGGGCTGAATCGGCGTCCGGTCGCCCATCGGCTCGAGCGAGTTCAGATACCACGAATCGCCGCGCCGCCGCACCTGCACGAACAGGGCGTTGGCTTTCGCCGCCTTCGCGTTGTTGACGACCGTGACGACGTCGCTGTGATTATTGAGCGAAGTATTGAAAGTATCGACCCAGAAGGCGCGATATTCCGTTCTGCCCGTCTGAGCTTTCAGCGTCGCCGGTATCATCGCCGCTCCGGCGAGCAGCAGCGTTAAAAAAACGACAAACGTCCGGTAGCATTTAATTCCGGCGAGTCTTTTTATCTTCATAATTTTTCCTCGATACGAACAAGCCTTTAATCGACTCTCTCGCCGCCCGCCGCAAAAGAATAAACGTGAGCGCGTTTGATGCGGCAATCGCAACAGCATTTCAGATAACCGGAGAGCCTGAGTCGGTGTGCTCGCAGATAATTGTAAATTGTTTGTAAAGCAGATTCGCATTATTGTCGCTTATGTATAATTTAATTGTCAATAAAATTTCTTATATAAGCTTTCATAAAATCGATTTATTTGCGGCGATGGCTGGCGGAAATATGCCGACGGGAGGCTGAAATCTCTTTGGGTTTTGTAAAATTTTGTAAAATCAGGCGTTTCCGGCTATCTTCCTATAGTCAGAGTTTTAAATCTGTAATAGAATTTCAGAATCATTTTTAGGCTTTAAGATTTATTCGCTGCCTGAAACCGTAGACTTTCAGGCGGATTTCCCGTCCCACACGATAAAAAACTAAAACAGGAGTTAGAAAGAGGAAGATGATGACCAGAAAAATCGTTGTTTTCAGAAAAGGCGAAACCTGGAAAACGGCTTTGATTGTGTTCGCCTTATTTTCGGCGATGCTCGTGCCGTTTTATTTCGGCGAAAAAGCCGGGGCGCAGGAAGATAATCACCATCCGGGCAGCAGCATTTCGGCGAATCTGACCGGCTCGCCGATTGGCACTGTGACGCCGCGCGGAACTGCGCGCTATACGACGTGGGGCAACGACCGCACGCTGAGCGTCGACGTTTCGTCGGTTAACCTGCCGCAGGGAACGCAGTTGAACGTCGTTGTCAACGGCACTGCCGCAGGGCAGATTAGGCTGAGCAATTTCCGCAGCGGGCGGCTTTTTCTCGAAACGCGCGACGGCGACACCGTTCCGGTAATCACGGGCGGCTCGACCATAGCCGTCAGAAACGGCGAGACCACGATTCTTTCAGGCACATTCGTTGCGCCGTCGTCGCCATCACCGACTCCGACCATTGGCAGCCCGAGCCCGACGCCTTCGCACACGCCGCTGCCGACGCCGAGTCTGGTTTT
>JALZHR010000313.1 GCA_030860665.1 Acidobacteriota bacterium | reverse complement strand
ACGTCAAGGTGCTCTACGAGCTGGGCAAGCTGACGCTGGAAGTCGATAATCTCGGCGTCCAGTTGAAGGATTACGGGCGCGGGCTGATTGATTTTCCGTCGTGGCGCGAAAGTCGCGTCGTGCTGCTCTGCTGGCAGCTCGGCGAAGGCGACGAAATCGAGTGGTGGCACGAGGTCGAAGCCGGATTTGCCGGGCGTCAGCCGCTGTAAATTCGGCTTCCCTTATTCCTAATCCGGTTTTTTTTCCGGTTTTTCGCTTTTTTTTACGTTTTCGGCGAAAATTCCCTGTATTTTCATAAATTTACTATTGACGACTTAAAGTAAACTCTGATAGTCTGTCCACAGTTTTTCCATATCAGTTGGTTTTTCAACCAAACTCGCTTTTCACTTTTTCCAATTTTCAATTTGTTAAAACTATGAATTGTCCCGGTTGCAATAAAATTTTGGCTTCTAGTTTGTCGGTTTGCCCGAGCTGCGGAACAATGATGAACGATTCCGTGCGCGAAGAGCTGGCTTTGAAAATTTCCCCGATTGTGAAATCGACCAGACCCGCAATACAGAAAGAAATTCCAAAGCCGCCGATTGCGCCGCCGTCGCCCGCGCCCGTTCAGCCGAAACCGGCTCAGCAAGCGCCGCCGATGCAGATGCAGAACGCCGTCATACACACTTCGATTCAGCCCGAATATAAAGCGGCGGAATCAATAGAACAGCCTGTGTTTCAGCCGAAACCCGCGATGCAGACTCCGGTTCAGCAGCAGCAACAGCCGCCGCAGCAGCAGACGCAGCAACCGGTGATTCAGCAAAATCCGGTGCAGCCGTCGCCGCCGCAGCCGCAGCAACGCGCCGCGCAAACGCTGCAAACCTCGGAAATCGCCAGCAAAGCGACCAGCCCGACGCTCGTCGATTTTCGACACAAAAACGCGGTCGTTCCCGAATGGCGACTGCATCTGCAAAACGCCGTCCGCAAGCGCCAGGATCGCGGCGGCAACAACAGCAGCAGCAGCAGCAGCAGCCAAACGCAGGTCGAAACGGTTTCGACCGTCGTCGCCGCGCCGCAGCCGGTAACGCTGGCAACCAGCGGCGCAACCGCGCTGCAAGCCGAGCCGCTTCCGCAGAGCAATCTGGTCGTCTCGGGCAATCCGAAGCTCGAAGCCGCGATGCGCCGCATCGAGCAATCGCGCCAGTTGTATTACGCCGGAGAGGAAAAACCGAAACCGCAGCTGGCTGCCGTGCCGCAAGCGCAGCCGCAGATGCCGTCGACGGCGCAGCCGAAGACTTTTCCGTATGCCGTCCCGAGCCAGTCGCCGCTGTCGGAATCGCAGCCGCCCGCAAAACCGGAAAGCATCGCCGCGAAAATTCAGCCGAAAACATTTATTATCGAGAAAAAGGCTGAAACGGTCGCCGCCGAAAGAAAAATCGAAAAGTTTGACACCAACAAATTGCCGCCTTTGTCGCAGGTTACGAAAACCACTGTCGACGCCGAAACCCGCCCGTCAGGTTTCTTCAAAGCGGTCGAAAATAAAATAGAGATTAAAGCCCCGCTTTACGATGACGACGCGGCGGATGACGAAGCCGACGACGTGACGGTTTACGCGGAAGCCGCCGAAGATTTTGCCCCGGAAGCGGAAGCGGAAGTGGCTGTGGAGCTTGAGGAAATCGAAGACTGCGCGCCGGTTTCGCTGCGGTTTAATGCCGGGCTTTTCGATTTGATTATCGGCTCGTTCCTGAGCTTTATTCTGCTGTCGCCGTTTATGCTCTTAAACGGAAATTTGTTTACGCTGCAAGGCTTGCTGGCGTTTCTGGCGACTTTTGCAATCGTGATGTTTATTTATATGACGGTTACGATAGGATTTCTGGGCAGAACGCTGGGAATGCGTCTTTTCTCGCTGGAAATCATCGACGTCGAAGAAAACGCTTACCCGACGTTTCACCAGGCGGCGGTTAATTCCTGCGTTTATCTTTTCTCGCTGGCTCTGGGCGGCATCGGTTTTCTGCCGCTGTTCTTCAACAGCGAAAAGCGCGCCGCGCACGATTTGCTGGCGGGCACGATTGTCGTCCGCGAAGAATATTAAAGCGATTCAAAAAAAATTAAAATTTACGGCGAGCGGCTTTGCAAAGTTACTCGCCGTTTTTTATTGTGCTAATCTGTTTATTCGACGCCGGGCGATGAAGGAAAATACCGGGAAATGCGCGAAATTCTAAATTATAAATTGTAAATTCTAAATTAACCGCCATAATATTTTTTTCAAAAATAATCCAAAACCGGCAATTCAGAATTTAGAACCAAGCTGATTTTCCGGCACTTTCCTTCCGACACGCGCCGACTTTATTTATGAACGAAGCGACACTCGAAGCCGTCAGGAAAGAGCTGGAAACGCAGCTCGTCAATCGTCCTTTCGGCAAGATTTTCCAGCTCTCGCGCCTGACGTTCGCGGTCGATTTCCGGCTCAATGAATCGAGCTATCTTTTCATCAGCGTCGAGCCGGTCAACCCGCGCGTTTATCTGATTAAAAGAAAGCTGCGCGATTTGGAAAAACAATCGACCAACCCGTCGCCGTTCGTTCTGTTCGCCCGCAAGCGGCTTTCCAACGCCGTGTTGCAGGAGATTACAAAAGTCGAAAACGAGCGCATTCTGCGTTTCGCGTTTCTCGCCCAGGACGAAATCGAAGGGTTAAAAAAATACACGCTCGTCGCGCAGATAACCGGGCGGTCGGCAAATATCTTTCTGCTGGACGAGCAGGATTTCATTCTCGATTCGCTGCGCGAAAACACCGGCGACGGTCAGGAAATCGCCACACGCTTTCAGCCGCCGAAACGCGAGGCGAGCAATCAGCCGTCAGCCGTCGGCGCTCAACCGGATGAAACCAAAGACCGGAAACGGCAATCAGGCGAGATGTTCCCGCAGGGCGATTACGCGACGCTGTCCGAAGCGCTCGACGCTCATTATCAGAATTTAGAAAAGGAAAAACGATTTCAGGCGCGCGCCAAATCCGCCGAAGCGAAAATCCGGCAGGAAATCGCCAGGCGGGAAAAGCTCGTCAAAAAACTCAATCAGGATTTGGCGAATCACGGCGGCGCGGAAAAATGGAAGCGTTACGGCGATTTGATGCTGGCGAATCTGGCGGATGCCGCGCGCATCGACGAAAAGGTTCTGGTCGTCGATTATTTCGACGAAACCGCGCCGGTCATCGAGATTGATGTCGACCAAAACCTGAGCCTGACCGAAGCCGCCGAAAAATTTTTCAAGCTCTACACGAAGGCGCGCAACGCCAAGGAAGAAATAACCCGCCGCTTGCAGGAACTTGAGACTCAGATTGCCAATTTCACAGCGCAGAAAGAACGAATCGAACGCGCGATTGCAGAAAGAGACGAGCGTTTTTTAGCGGAAATTACCGGCGAGAAAACCGAAAGTAAAACGCAGAAATCGAAAGATAAACAGCGCGACGATACGCTTAAAGGCGTGCGGAAATTCGTTTCCTCGGACGGCTTTGAGATTCTGGTCGGCAAAGGCTCGAAAGACAACGATTACCTGACGTTTCGCCTCGCCAGATCGCTGGATTTCTGGCTGCACGCGGCTGATTACGGCGGCTCGCACGTCGTCGTCAGAAATCCGAACCGGCTGGAAATGCTGCCGTCGCAGACGCTTCTGGAAGCCGCCGAGATTGCCGCCTTTTACAGCCAGGGCAGAAGTCAGGTGAAAGCCGCCGTCAATTACACGCAGAAAAAATTCGTCAATAAGCCGAAAGGCGCCGCGCCCGGCTTGGTCAGCCTTTCGAGCTTTAAAACGATTCTGGTCGAGCCGAAAATCAATCTGAAAGCGAACTTAAAAAGTGGAGGAATTGGGGAGTAGAGGAGTGGGGAAAGATTGAGCAGATTCAACTTTCGCCCTTACTCACTTTCTCCACAACTCCCCGGCTTCTTTACTCGTTGACGGTTTTGCCGACAATATCTTTCAGCTTGGCGATGGTCGTGGGGCTGCCGCCGGTGAAAACGCCCAGAAGCTGCCCCTCGCGGCTGATGAGAAACGTCTGCGGAATTCCCTGAAACTTGCTGATTTTTAAATACTCTTCGTAGTCTTTATTTTCAATCCAGCCGAGCGTGTAATTCAGTTTCATTTTGCCGGCAAAATCATTAATCATTTCCGGCGATTCCTCGTCAACGTCCAAGCCCAGAATCTCAAAACCTTTGTCGCGATACGTGTTTTGCATCTCGACCAGATGCGGCATTTCATTGCGGCACGGTCCGCACCACGTCGCCCAGAAATTGACCAGAACGACTTTTCCCTTGTAATCTTCGAGCTTGAACTTGCCGCCGTCCAGCCCTTTGTACTCCGCCTGCATCACCGCCGCCGGGACAGCCGGATAATCGCTTTTTTTCTTCGCCGCCTCGCTCACGTTCGTCGAGCCGCCGCCGCCATTGTCGCTGCCGCGATTGCAAGCCGTGAAACCTGAAAACGCTATCGCAAAAAATATAAATAAAGCCGGAATTTTTACTGCTAATTTCATTTAATTCTCGATTTTCTACCTTTGACCTTTGATTTCAGACCTTTGTTTTCAGATTTTCGAGCTTCGATTTAATATTAAAAACTCAACTGCGTTCAGCCAATCAAAGGTCAAAGGTCAAAAATCAAAGGTCATATTTATTAATCCCCGATTTTTCACGCGATGTCCTGCATCCTGAGAACAATCAGCGTGGCAATCACCAATATAAAAAACATTATCATCAAAACAATCTGATTCAAAACCTCGTTCATCCACGGGTGCAGGAAGTTGACGTATGCGCTCAGATTCTTTTCGATTTTTTTCGGGTCGTCGATTTTCGGCGCGGCGTCCAGCTTCGGCATATCGCCCGGACGCCGACCGACCGCTAAATCGTCTTTCATCTCCTTTTCGTAATCCTTCATCTTCTGCTCGGATTTCGCTTTGTAATCGTCGATTTTCTCGCGCGCCTCTCTGATTAAGTCATCGTTTTCCTGCTCGACGTATTTGTAGTAACCGACGCCGCGCGTCTCGCCGCTGGCGTCCGCGCCTTCTTCCTTAAGCGTGTCGAGCGTCGAAAAACGCTTCATCGTATCGAACGACCAAGTCGCGGGCATCAGCAGCCCGGCGACCTTGTTGATTCCGGTCGGAACGCCGACCAGCCCCGAAAATAAAATCTGCGGAATCAGAATCAGAGGCACGAGCGAAGTCGCCATCTCCGAGGTTTTGACCGTCGCGGAAATAAACAATCCGAGCGCGATGCCGACGCCCGCCGTCAGCAGCATCGTCCAGAACTGCGGAATTCCGCGAAGCTCGCCCGGCATATCCATCAAGCCGATTAAATCGAAGAACTTAAGCGGCAGGAAAAGCAAGAGACATTGGATGCCGACGATGATGCCGAGAATAAACAGCTTGGAAAAAACATACGGCATAAGCCCGAGATTGACCATTCGCTCGCGCGCGTAGACGGCTTTTTCCCGGATGATTTCGCGCGCCGCGACCGATGTTCCGAACCAGACCGAGACGAGCGACAAGACGAAATAAACGAAATCGCGCGGCTGGTCTCTGTCCATCACCAGAAACGTCAGAAAAGCGACGATCGGAGCCTGCGCGAAAAGAATCAGCAGATTGAATTTGTCGCGCACCAGAACTTCCCAGTAGCGGCGCGAAAGCGTCATCCACTGGCGAACCGCGCCGAAAAGACCGAGCCGCCGCTTTTGCTGAACGCCCTGCGACTGCACCTGACCGATTTGCCGGAGCGGCTCGTAAACGTTCTTTTTATACTGCGGCGTTTTGGTGAATTTCTGTTTCCATTCCTCGGCGACCTGCTCGGTGACCTGATGCCGGTTCGCGCCGTTCATCCCGAGACGCTGTTCAATCGGCTCTTCCAGCTTGTCGTAAAGCTCTTTGAAGCTTTTCGCGCCGACGTGTTCCAGCGCTTCCTGCGGCTTGCCGTAGAAGACGAGCTTTCCGCGCATCAGCAGCACGATTTTGTCAAAAAGCTTGACGTTTTCCATCGCGTGCGTCGTCAGAATCACGGTTCTGCCCGATTCGGCAATCTGGCGGAACAAGACCATAATTTTTTCTTCGGTCGCCGGGTCAAGACCGGAAGTCGGCTCGTCCAGATAAATGACCGAAGGCTTTGTGACCAGCTCGACCGCGATGGAAACGCGTTTGCGCTGACCGCCGGAAAGCTGGTTAATCGGCACGTCGCGCCGCTCCGAAAGCCCGGTCACGTCCATCACTTCATTCACAATCTGGTCGATTTCGCTGCGCGAAACGTCCGTCGAAAGCCGCAGCTTGGCGACGTAATAAAGCGTCCGGTAAACGGTCAATTCGCGGTGAATGATGTCGTCCTGCGGGACGTAGCCGATTGACTGCTTCAGCGCATCGAGATTTTGATAAAGGTCTAGATTATTGACCAGCACGCTGCCGCCCGACGCGGGACGCATTCCGTTCAGCGCATCCATAAACGTCGATTTGCCTGCGCCCGAAGGTCCGAGCAGACCGACAAACTCGTTCGGCATAATCGTCAGCGAAACGCCGTCCAAAAGCTTAATCGTGCCGCCGCCCGAGCGATTTTTCACTTCCTTCGTGATATTGACCGAGTCGATTCTGGTTTTCGAGCGTGTGTCGAAAACGCCGATGTTTCCCGCGTTATCGACGCGAATGACGAACGAGCCGATTTGCACGGCGTCCGACGGCGAAATGTTCTGGCGCGAGATTTTCTGACCGTTGACGTAAACGCCGTTCGTCGAGTTCAAATCTTCGATTGAAACGCTTGAGCCGGATTGCAGAAGGCGCGCGTGGCGATTGGAAATCTGCAAGCCGTCGAGTTTGATGTCGTTGTCGTCGCCGCGCCCGACGGTCAGCTCCTGCTTGCCGCCGAAGGTCAGCTGCATCAGCAGTTGCGGCTGCGCCGAAGCGTCGGCGGAAATTTTCTGCGAGACGTTTCCGGCGCGGAAAACCATCGTTTTCGAGCCTGCCGCCGCGGCTTCCGGCTCGGGCAAATCCTGAAGGACGGCTTGCTGCCCGGCGGCGACGGCGCGCTGCCCGGCGAGGCTCGAGCCTTTCGGCGCGGTCTGGTTCGGCGCGTTGAATTTGAGAACCGGTCCGCCCATTCCGAGCTGAATCTCGTCGCCGTGATAAATCGGCGTCGGCGTCGAAATACGCTGCTCGTTGACCAGTGTTCCGTTAAAGCTGCCGTTGTCGGTCACGACGAAACCGCCGTTCTGACGCGAGACCTGCGCGTGTTTCCGCGAAACCATCACGGCTGACGCTTCCAATACGATGTCGCAATTCGGGTCGCGCCCGAGCCAGAAGCTGTCTTTGGTGATTTTGTAGGGTTCGAGGCGGCTCGTGCCGACAAAAATCAGCTGCGCCGTGTCGGGCGAACCGTTTCCGCCCGCTTGTCGATTGGGAATCTGTTGTTGTTGCTGCTGATTCGGAATCTGCGGCGGGAGCGGCGCGGAAACCGGCTTCTGCGGCTCGGCTTGCGGCGTATAAACGGGCGTTTGCGGCTGCGCGGATTCAAGCCGGACGACGCGCAGAACCGGACCGTTCGTGCCGAGTTGCAGCGCGCTTCCGGCTTGGACGGCTTGCGGCTGGCTGATTTTTTGACCGTTCAGAAAAGTGCCGTAGCTCGACCCCAAATCCGTCAGAAACCACTGCCCGTTTTGCCAGCGCAGCTCGGCGTGACGGCGCGAAACCATCGGAAACTGCTGGTTGTCGAAAACGATTTGGCAATCGTTCGAGTCGCGCCCGATTCTGACAATCGGCTGTTGAAAATTTTGCTCGGATGCTTGCCGCCCGTCGCGTTCTTCGGCTAAAACAATTTTCATATTTTCGGATTACTTCCGGTCGATTACGAATTAAAAATTACGAATTACAAATGATGACTTAAAACTTTGACTTTTGAATTTTGAAAAGCAATAAAAGTTCAATTTGAAGTTAAAAGATTACGATTTTTTAATTTGCAATTCGTAATTTTTAATTCGTATTTGAAACGGAACTGACATTTACTATCGCAAGATTCTACTGCAACTAAGGTCAAAATAAAAAGCGTAAGGAAGTTTATTCCCTACGCTTTCAAAAAACCGTGCGGAAAACCTGAACCGGCTACATCGGCGAAGGCTCGAAAGTTTCCAGAATCGTGCGCAGCTCGCCCTTTTCGCCGACGTCGTTGACCGTCTGCACGTTCGGCGAAAGCGGCGTCGCCAGCATCGTAATGATAAAACCGCTTTTGATTCCCTGCCGCATCGCGGGCATAAACAGCCGCCTGCCGAAAATTTTGAGGCTTTCGCCGCCCGCGCTTTTCGCCGGAATCGTGCCTTCAAACCTCATTTCGTAAACTTTCCAGCCGCCGTTGATAACTCTCTCGCCTTCGGAAACGAAACGATAATTCGGAATCTGTCCGGCGAGCCTTTTATTCGTCTCTTTGACGAGCGCGGGAAACGCTTCGCGGTCGGCTTTAAAAGTTCCCTTGCTGTCGTAATACGTGACGAGCATCTGCTCAATCGGGATGTCGTTTTCGTTTTTTCTGGCGACATCCGCAAAGTTTTTCTCGCTCGGCGTCTTCACCCAGTCCTTCGGGTAATAAAACGAAAAACCGCGATAGTATTTCGCCAAATCGCCCTTCAGATTTTCGCGCGTGTTGACAAAAGGCGCGGTGTTAGCGGGCGGCAGAATCCTTCTCGCGGCGGGCGGCAATTCGATGTCCGGCGTTGCTGCTGTTGCGGCGGGCGGAGCCGCGTTCGTCGCGGTGGTCGTATCGTCAACCGGCGCGGTCGGGTTTTCCGGCTGGCTCGTCGTCGTCGCCGTCTGATTCTGAGCCGGAGGATTAAAATCGGCGCGGTTCGGCTGATTTTGAAAATAATACCAGAGCGCCCAAAGCCCGAAGCCGAGCGCAATCAAGCCCAGAACGGTAAACGCCAGCCGCGATTTGCTCGCCGCTTTCGCCGTTTCGGGCGCGCGTTTTTCGAGGCTCGGCAAATCTTCCGTCTTCGGTTTGACCTCTTCCTGCGGCTCGATTTTTTCTTCGACTCTTTTTTCGACCTTTTCTCCAATCGCAGGCGCGACCGCCGCCGCCGTCGCAGAAACGTCGAAATCCTTTTCTTCCGGTTCGTCGTCGATTAATTCGATTTCGATGTCTTCGAGCGGCGTGTCGGCGGAAATCAGCGGCGCGGGCGTCGGAATTTCTTCGGAAATCTTTTTCGCGGCTTCAGGTTTCGGCGCGGATGCGGGCGCGGCGGTCGTCAGGGCGTTAAAAAACGCGTCGCCGAAATCGCGCGCCTTCGGGTAACGCTCGGACGGCTTGTAGGCGAGCGCTTTGCGCAGAATTTCATCTACGAGCGGCGGCAAATCGAGCCGCAGATTCGACGCGTTGAGAGTCAGACCTTTTTCCTGCGCGGCGATTAAATCACCGGCGGAATTGGCGGCAAACGGCAGACGGTTCGTCAGCATTTGATAGGCGATAACCGCCAGGCTGTAAATATCGCTGGCAAACGAAGGCATTTTTCCTTCAAGCTGCTCGGGCGATTTATACGCCGCGCCGCCTTTCACGCGCCTGCCGTCGGAAACGGCAAAATCCGTGACCAGGACTTGTTCGGTGCCCGCGTCGTTGACGGTCAGAATAATATTTTCCGGTTTTAAATTCCGGTGCAGGACGCCGTTTTGATGAACCTCGCTCAGCGCATAAGCCGCCTGCCGGACGATTCGCGCGGCGCGCAACGCGTTAAACTGCCCGCTCTGCCGCAATTTATCCTTGAGCGATTTGCCCGCGACGTATTCCGAGATGATAAAAGGCTTGCCTTCGAGCAGCTCGCCCGAATCTATTAACCCGGCGACGTTCGGGTGATTCAAATGCGAGAGCGAAACTCTTTCTTCGGCGAAAATCCGGCTGGCTAAATCTTCCGCGTCTTCTTCCATCAAAACACGGACGACGACCTTTTTTTCGGGCGACAATTTATCGTGCGCCAGATACGAAACGCTGGTTTCGTCCTGCCCGATTTTCTCCGTCACACGGTAGCGACCTTTGACGGTCTGCCCGAGCAAAACGTTCGGGTTTTCCCACGAAATCGCCGCTCTGCCCGCCGGATTGACGCTGCGGTCACCGACCTTCGCCGTTCCCGAAGCGATTTCGGACGGCTTAATCATCCGCGCCGACGGTTTTGCTTCCGTCGCCGGTCTGGTTTCTATCGGCGGCTTGGCTTCGGTCTTCGGTTTGCCTTCCGGCGTCGGCGGCTTCGGCTCGAATTCGAGCTTTCGTTTCGGCGGCTGCAGCGGCGTAAAAGGTTCGTTTGCGGCGGCGGGCGGCGGAAAATCGGGCTGGATGGTTTGCTCGACTTTTATAAATTTCGGCGCGGGCGCGAGATTTTCGTCCGCCGGTCTTGCTTCGGCTTGTTTCTGCGATTTGGCGAGCAGCGTCGAGAATACGCCTCTTTTTCCTTCGGCGTTGCCGGCGGGCGCGGAGAGGGCAGGCAGAAGCCGTCCGCCGTCGTTCGAGCAGAATCGCTGGCTTCCATCTTCGTAGGTGCGGCGGCACTTGGGACAATAGAACATCGTTGCTTCACCTATAAAAACGCCCATAAAAAATTTATTGAAACCTCGCTTGCGGGATTAAGCGTCGTCGAAAAACGCTTAGAAACTAAAACGCCTAATTCATCGAGGTTTTCAATAAACCTTTTTAACTTTTTTGGGCTTCGGTTAATTTGTTGACCAAATCTTTCTTTTCATTATCGAGCATAATCGCCTGGCGGTAAACGCGCGCGGCGTCCGTTTTCAGACCTTTGCGCAAAAATCCGTCGCCGATTGTCTCGAATTCCAGCGCGAGCTGTTTTCTTTCGTTGACGGAGACGACTTTTAAGGACTTCATCAAAGTCCGCTCGGCTTCGGCGTAATTTCCGCGCCGCGCGTGGAGCGAGGCGAGCTGCGCGTAAGCGATAAAGCTGTTCGGGCTGACGCTGATGCTTCTTTTTAAAAGACTTTCGGCTTCGTCGAAATTGCCGCTCGTCGTCAGGGCGCGTCCCAGAAGATAAAGCGCGGTCGGATTTTTCGGGTCTTCGCGCACGGCGCGGCGTAAAAGCTGCTCGGATTCGGCGTAGCGCTGCTGCGACTGCATCACCTCGGCAATCAGAATCATCGTCGGCACGTCCGCCGCCAGGCGAATCGCGTCCCTGTAAGCTAAAGCGGAATCGTTATTTAAACCGTTGCGGCGCAGCAATCTGCCGAGATGCGCGTAAGCCAGCGCAAATTCCGGGTCTAATCTGATAGCGTTGCGATAAGCCTGCTCGGTTTCGATGCCGATTTTTCCGCTCAGTTCGAGCGAGACGCCGAGCTGGTCGTAAGCGACGGCGTTGTTCGGGTCAAGCTCGATGGCTCGGCGCGCCGTTTTTTCGGCTTCGGCGTAGCGCTCTGATAAATTGACGCCGCTGACCGGCTGCGTCAGAACAAAGCTGAGAGCGATATGCGCCTCGGGGCTTTCCGGTTCGAGCGTAATCGCCTGCCGGTAGGCTTTTTCGGCGTCTTCCCAGCGCTGCTGGTCGCTGAAAATATTTCCCAAGCCGTAGACGGCGCGCGAATCGCGCGGACGGATGCTCTGCGCGCTGCGATAAGCCTTTTCGGCGGCGTCGTAATCGCGCTCGTCGCGCGCCAGATTCCCTGATTCGATGGCATCTTCGAGCTTGTCATCCACCGTTTCGGGCGTTTTTCTGCCGATATTGATGACGACGTTGTCGGGCGTCGGTTTCGACTGTTTTGCGGGAGTTTTAATCGCCTGATTTTTAGCTTGCCGCTGTTGTTGAGACCTATTTTGATTGGTTTTAGCGATAGTGTTTTTCGTCTCCGGCGTTTTCGCTTTTGGTTTGGGAGTTTTCGCGGCGGTCGTGTTTGCAGTCGTGTTCGCAGCATTACGGCTCGGTTTCGGCGGCGTTTTTGCGGTTTCCGGTTTCGGCGTTACGGCTCTCTTTTTCGGCGCGGGCGTTTTCGGCGCGGGGTCGGCTTTTTTAGTCGTTTTCGGATTCGGCGCGCGAAAAATTTTGCTGCTGCTGCCCAAGTCGCCCAAATCCTGCGCCGCTGCGCCCGAAACGGACAGACAGCCGAAAGCCAGAAACCAGAAACCGAATTTTCTCAACACTTTTACCATAAGACTCCTAAAATCTGTTATTCGGAGCGCACGAGCCGGAAGCCGATTACCTTATCCCTGTTTTTGGCAGCGGCAAAGGCGCGCACCGTCGAATTTGCCGTCGAAGTTTCTTTCGTCAAAGAAAAAGTTCCGCGCACGACCGCGTGCGTCGCGCCGAAACGGCTTTCAATCTGTTTGGAAACATTGGAATCCGCAGCCGGATAAGCCGAAGCTTTCGTGGAAGTCCATTCCCAGACGTTTCCGATTAAATCGGCTACGCCCCATTTATTGACGCCGTTCGGTTTCGACCCGACCGCCGCAAAAACCAAATCGCGGTTGATAGCCGCGCGGCTGTCTTCCCAAACGTCGCCCCACGGATACAGATTATTTTCGCTTCCGTTGCGCGCGGCGTATTCCCATTCTTCCTCGGTCGGCAGGCGATACTGCACGTTGTCGCGCTCGGAGCGCCATTTGGCAAACGCGGCGACGTCGTCCAGATTCACGTAGCGGACGGGCAGCATCGCTTCATTTTCCAGCGGCTTGCCCTTTTCCCAATCCGACGGCAGAGGGCTGTAGCCGGTGGCTTTGACAAACTCGTAATACTCGGCGTTGGTGACTTCGGTTTTGTCCATCCAGAAGTCCTTCACTTCAACTTCGTGTTCGGGTCGCTCGAGCAATTCGCCGTCGTTGCGCCCCATTTTGAATTTCCCGCCGTCAATTTTCACCATTTCGGCTCTGATTGCTTCGACGGGCGGCGTTGAAGTCGCGTTCGGCGTCGGGCTGGCGGCATTATTGACGTTGCCCGTTACGGCGTTTGACCGACCGAGCAGACCGAGCCGGTAGGCGCTAATCGCTCCAATTGCAGTCAGTAACAATAAGCCGGAAATTCCAATAATCGCCAGCAGGAGCGGCGAAAATAAACCTTTTTTCGCTTTCGGCTGCGCTTCGGACTGAATGAAATTCGATTGCGGCGGCTGCGATTGAGCGACCGTATTCTGCGCGGCTGGCTGGTGATGCGGCGGAGCGGTCTGCTGCGCGAAGCCGTGCGTCTGCTGCGCCGCGCCGCCGGTATTTAAGCTCTGCGACGGATTGAAAACGTTCGTCGCCGCCGGGTTGGTCTGATTAAAAAGATTCGGCGCGGATTGTTGATTCGTGACCGGCGGCGACGTCTGCTGAGCCGCATTTTTCAATTCGGCGACGACCTGCTGTGGTCTGCCGTCGCAGAAAATGTCGTTTTCCCAATCCTGAAAACCTTCGCGGCTGACGCGCAGGCGATGATTTCCGCTTTGCAAGCCTTCGAGCAGCAGCCAGCCGTTCGGCTGCGTCTGACCGACGGCGACGTTATCGACGAAGACGTTCGACTGCGGCGGGCTGGACAGAATATGAATCGAGGAAACGGGCAGCGCCGTGCCGGTCGTCTGCCTGCCGGTCGCGTGAATGCTCTGGGAAGAATAGCCGACGGCGCTGCGCAGCTCTTCGACCATCTGCTCGACCGTCTGCGTTCGCCGGCTGCGGTCTTTTTCCAGCGAGTGGCGCACAGCCAGCTCGACCTGCGGCGCGATTTGGACGCCGAATTCGGCAAAGCTCGGCGGCGGGTCGGACAGATGTTTTTTCATAATCGCCGGAATCGAAGAGCCTTTAAACGGCACGTCGCCCGCCAGCATCTGGAAAAGCATCACGCCGAGGCTGTAAATATCAGCCTGCGCGTCCGGCTCTTCGTCCGCCCATTGTTCGGGCGCCATATAATAAGGCGAGCCCATCAGCCCGGTCGTCTGCGCCTGTATGAAAGAGCCTAAAAGCTCGCCCGATTTGATTTTCGCCAGCCCGAAATCGAGAATCTTAACCGCGTCAGCCATCGACGATTTGTCCTTGCAAATCATAATGTTGAGCGGCTTCAAATCGCGGTGCACGATGCCCTGCCGGTGCGCCGCGCCGACGCCGCCCGCAATCGCGCTCATCAGCTCGGCGGCTCTTTCCGGCGAGAGGCGTTTTTCGCGCGCCAGCAAATCGTGCAGCGATTCGCCCTCGACGTATTCCATCACCAGAAACGGCATCGTTCCCTGCACGACGCCGAAATCGGTGACGGCAATCACGTTGCCGTGACGAATCGCGGCGGCGGCTAAGGCTTCCTGCCTGAATCTGGTGACGAGCTGCGGGTCGTTGCCGACCAAATCCGGCAGAATGACCTTGACGGCGTGCTGCGTTTTCAGATAAGCGTGCCGCGCGCAGTAAACGACGCCCATTCCGCCCTGCCCGAGACGGCGTTCGAGCTTATATTTTCCTTCCAGCACCGGCTCGCCGCTTATCGTGTGAAAAGTCGGCTGCCCGTCGTCCGGACAGGCGGTCACTTCATCTGCATAACAACGCTTACACTGTTGACACTCTTTCATTGTTTTTGGTTATCCGAAACTCTCGCGGAATGTTTTTGCAGAAAAAAACCGTCGTTTATCCGGTAAATCTGCAAACGCGGCGATTCGGTGCCGAATCCATCCGTCGTCGCAACGGCTCGTCAGAATTCTGCTCGTCTGATTTTAATTGCTTTACCTATTACAGGCAAGGAAAAACAAACGGCGTGAACAGGCAATAAAACCTGATTCACGCCGAATCCTTTTCCGTTTAAATTATCAGCGAACCGTGACGGTCAGATTAAAGCGCGTCGCGCGCCGTCCCGAATTTCTAATCGCGATGTAATGGTCGCCGTTGCGGTCGATGTCGACCTGCGCGTAACCGTTGTCGCCCCAGGCGATATGACCGTTGCGCCCGGTGATTTCCAAATCCAGACGGTTATTGCCCGAAGTCACCTGCACGGTCATCGTCTGCCCGCGCCCGACGTTCAGGACATATTCGCGAACGCCGCCCGGAGCTATCGAGCCGCTCATGGTCGCCGCGCTTCTGCCGCGCGCGAAACGAATTCGCGTCTGCGCCAGCGAATCGCCTCCCACCGTGACGACAATCATCATCGCAATCAAAACTTTCAAGCCGATTTTTTTCAACATTCTCTCTCCTTCGATTTTTTGTTTGATAAATTTACAAACTGCCGGAATTTTGACGAATCCGGCGGAATGTTTTGCTTTAGTTTTTTACCACAATATTGACCAGACGCTTCGGCACGACGACGATTTTGACAATCTGTTTGCCCGCGACGTGCTCAATGATTTTCGCGTCGGCTAAAGCCATCGCCTGCAATTCGTCGTTCGACGCGTCGGGCGAAGCCAGCACGCGCGAGCGCAGTTTTCCGTTAACCTGCACGGGAATCTCGATTTCGTCGGCTTTCGCCAGCTCGGCGCGATATTCGGGAAAGCGCGCGCCGTTTGCCAGAATTCCGTTTTCGTTTCCGACCAGATTGGCGTAAAGCTCTTCAGCCGCGTGCGGAGCGTAGGGCGCGAGCATCAGAATCAGGCTCTCGACCGCTTCGCGCAAGGCGTAAACATCCGCTTCGCCCGCCGTTTCCGGCTCGATTTTGAAATCGTGAATCGCGTTCGACAATTCCATCAAAGCCGCGACCGGCGTGTTGAACTGCAAAGACTCGAAACTTTCCGCCACGCGTTTGATGGTCTGATGCGTTTTCTGTCTCAGCTTTCTAGCCTCGTCGGAAAACTCGCCCGGTTCTGAATTTTCCGAAGGCTGACCGCTGACCGCTGACCGCTGACCGCTTTCTCTCAAAGCATCTTTCCATTTCCAGACGAAACGCCAGACTCTCTGCAAAAACCGAACCGCGCCTTCGATGCCGGACTCGTTCCAGACCAGTTCGTTTTCCGCCGGAGCAGCGAATAAGATGAACAGCCGAGCCGCGTCAGCGCCGAAATCGCGCACCATATCGTCCGGGTCGACGCCGTTGCCTTTGGATTTCGACATTCGCTCGACGGCGTGTTTCAGGGGCTTTCCCTCGATGCTTTCCGCGCCCGTGATTTTTCCCTTTTCGTCGCGCCTGACCGAGACTTTATTCGGCGGGTAATAAATTCTTTTGCCGGTCGAATCGTCGAAAAACGTTTCGCCGACGACCATTCCCTGCGTCAGCAGGCGTTTGACCGGCTCGTTGAAACTCACCAGTTCCAAATCGCGCATCACTTTCGACCAGAAACGCGTGTAAATCAGGTGCATCACGGCGTGGTCGTCGCCGCCGACATACTGGTCGACCGGAATCCAGTAAGCCGCGATTTTCGGGTCGAACGGCATTTCGGGATTTTTAGGGTCGGTGTAGCGGAAAAAATACCACGACGAATCGACGAACGTGTCCATCGTGTCGGTTTCGCGCTTTGCCGCCGCGCCGCAATTCGGGCAGCTCGTGTTTACAAATTCCTCGACTTTCGCGAGCGGCGACTCGCCGACGCCCGTGAACGGCGCGTTCTCGGGCAATTCGACCGGCAAATTTTCGTATTTTTCGGGGACGACGCCGCAATGGTCGCAGTAGATAATCGGAATCGGCGTGCCCCAGAAACGCTGGCGCGAAATGCCCCAATCGCGCAGCCTGAAGGTAGTCGCCGCTTCGCCGAAGCCGTGTTTTTCGGCGTATTCCGCCATCTCCCGTTTCGCGTCTTCCGAACGTTTGCCGTTCCAGTTATCCGAGTGAACCATCACGCCGTAATCGGTAAACGGTTTTTCCAGAGCCATCGCCTGCGGCAGGTTATGCTCGTGCGCCAGGTGCGGCTCGCTGATGACCTGCCGAATCGGCAAATCGTATTTTTTCGCAAACTCGAAATCGCGCTCGTCGTGCGCCGGAACGCTCATCACCGCGCCCGTGCCGTATTCCATCATCACGTAATTGCCGACCCAGACGGGCAATTCCTCGCCGCTGAACGGATTTATCGCCTTCAAGCCGGTATCGACGCCTTCTTTTTCCTGTTCGACTTCGTGGTCAACGACTTTCAGCTTGTCGGCTTTGATTTTTTCGATAACGTCGCGTGCTTCTTCGGAAAGATTCGCCAGGTTCGCTTCGATAATCGGATGTTCGGCGGCGACGACAATCGCGTTCGCGCCGTAAATCGTGTCGATGCGCGTCGTGAAAACGCGGATTTTGTCGCCCGCGCCGCTGACGGCGAAATCGACAAACGCGCCTTCGCTCCGACCAATCCAGTCGCGCTGGCGTTTTAAGACTTTTTCCGCCCAACCCGCTTCGATTTCCGCCATATCGTCCAGCAATTGGTCGGCATAGTGCGTGGTTTTCAGAAACCACTGCGCCAAATCCTTTTTCTCGACCGGGTTGCCGCAGCGCCAGCAGAGACCGCCCGAAGCCTGCTCGTTCGAGAGCGTCGTCTGCTCGTTCGGACACCAGTTGACCTGCGACAATTTTTTATACGCCAAGCCCATCTCATACATCTTCAGAAAAAACCATTGGTTGAATTTGTAATAATCGGGTCGATGCGCCGCCGTCTGCCGCCGCCAGTCGTAGCTCAAGCCGAGGCGCTGCAATTGCCCGGTCATATGCCTGATATTTTCCTCAGTCCAGTCGCGCGGGTTGACGCCGCGTTTTATCGCCGCGTCTTCGGCGGGCTGCCCGAACGAATCCCAGCCGATCGGGTGCAGCACGTTAAAGCCTTTCAGCCGTTTGAACCACGCCAGGGCGTCGCCGATTGCGTAATTGCGCACGTGTCCCATATGCAGGTTGCCCGACGGGTACGGCAGCATTTCCAACTGATAAAACTTCGGTCTCGCGTCGTCCGCTTCAGTTTCAAAAACGCCCGATTCGCGCCATTTCCGCTGCCATTTCTCTTCTATTTCCTGTGCAAAATATTTCTCGTCCATAAAATTTAAAGTCGAGAGTCGAGAATCGAGAGGCGAGAGTCGATGGATTTTCTCCCGACTCTTCACTCCCGGTTCTCAACTCAAAAAAGTAAGTGTAGCGAATAAAAAGACTTATATCCACTAAACACGTTAATTCCTGATTTTAGATTGATTTAAATTCGATATGCTGCGCCACGCGCGCCGGAAGATAAAATACCGGCGGGTGGCTAGCTAAGGAGGAGCTTGGTCAGATTGCGAAACGAAATCATAGCCGAATATTAAATCAATATTTACGCTTTGTCCAGCATTTCGTTTTACTCGTCCGCCGCTCCGTGAATAAAAAAAGCGGTCGTCAGTTAACTGACGACCGCAGAAAGCGGGAATGGATTTTGAAAAAGACCGCTGACCGAATCAGGGATTTTCGGCGACAAACTGTTCTTCCATATCTTCGAGCAGCGAAACGGCTCGCGGATTGTTCTGGAAGGTGTATTGTTTGTGCTCGACCGTAACGATATAGACGATGCCGACGGGCAAGCCTTCGACGCGGTAATAGCCGAACGGGCTGGTCGTGGCGTATTTCGTCTCCAGCGTAACCGGATTCAGGATGCTCAGCCGAGCGTTTGCGACACCGCTTCCGAAGGCGTTCGTGACGCGCCCGCTGAGCGTGCCCGGAGCGGCGGTCGGCGGCGCATTGGTCGCGATGGTCAGCGACCAGCCGTTCGCGATTGAGCCGCCGTCGCCGGATAAATCGTCGACGATATACAGACTCCACGTGCCGTTCGGGCTGATGCCGTTAAACTTGCTCGCCAGCGTCGCCGTTCCGGCGGGCGCGGCGTAATCGGTCGGATTGCTCGGCGCAGGCGCGGGCGCGGCAAACGTGTCGCCCGTTCCGACGTTAGACGGTCGGAATGTCCCGCTCGTGCAAGGTCCTGCGTCGGGCAGAATACTGGATGCGCCGTCGTCCAGCGTTACGGTAATATTACTCGCCGCCGTCGAGCCGCAGGCATCGCTCCATAAAACCAGCCTCGCGCCCGTCGGCGAAACCAGCATCATATCCACGTCGTCCGGAAACGTGTGGCTGAGACCGTTCAGGCGGACGGTCAGAGCGGTAATCGTGCCCGTCATACCGGAAACATTGATGGTCGACGGATAGGTCGAGGCGGGCGTCGGCGGCAGCGCGCTGTCGGTAATCGTCATCGGCGACGAGTTGCTGAACGTCGTTCCCGAGGTAATCGTCAGTGACCAGCCGCCGGTAATCGAGCCGCCGTCGCCCGATAAATCGTCCACGATATACAGGCTCCACGTTCCGTTCGGATTTGTGCCGGCGAATTTGCTGGTGAAAGTTGCCGTTCCGGCGGGCGCGGCGTAATCAGTCGGATTGCCCGGCGCGGGCGCGGGCGCGGCAAACGTGTCGCCCGTTCCGACGTTGCTCGGTCGGAATGTCCCGGTCGTGCAGGGTCCGGCGTCCGGTATGATGGAAGCCCCCGCGTCGCTGAGCGTGATATTGAGATTGGTCGCCGCCGTCGAGCCGCATACGTCGGAAAACAAAACCAGTTTCGCCCCGGTCGGCGAAACCAGCATCATATCCACATCGTCGGGAAACGTGTGATTAAAGCCGTTCAGCGTCACGGTAACTCTCAAAATCGTTCCCGTCATGCCGGAAACGTTGATATTTGACGGGTAAACCGAGGCAGGCGTCGGCGGCGTCGCGCCGTCCGTGATGGTTATGGCTGACGTGTTGGAAAACGTCGTCTGACCGGAAACGGCGCTTGAAAGCGCGAAACACAGCGCAATCAAGACAAGAGCCTGCGCGGGCAGGGGGAGATTTTTTCGGAAACTCCGAATGGGAAATGTAGAGAACATCTGAATACTCCTTTGAAAAATCAAGTTTAATGACAGAAAAATCAGGGAAAGCCCCGCGTGTTTTTAGAACGACGGCTTGGGGCGAAAGCTATATTGCAGCTAAGTTTTATTATTGAAAGAAAGCGTAATCCTTTGGTAGTTGCGATATAATGTCACAAAAAGATTCTCCGTTCAACTATTTCGGCGAATTTTTCTTTTTTTCCGGCGTCTTTCAAAAAACACGGTTTAAATTTATTGCCTTAATATATTTTTTCGTGTTATTCTAATAGAACCGTTAAGGTAGGAAGTTCTTCATAAAATATTGCGTTTAATGATGATAAAAACAATTTTGCAGACAATCGGAACCTGAAACTATAAAGTTTGCGCCTGATTGTCTGCTCCGAACCGAAAAGTAAAAGGAGTCAAAGAGATGGTCAGACAAACTAACAGCAAAATCGTCCGCGAAGTTGATAAATTAAACGAACACGAAGCTTTAGCAGTTCTCGATTACATTTCCGAGCTTCTTTCCAACCGCCAGTTTCCCATTCCGCAAACCGCCAGCAGCAGCGAAAACCAGTTTAACGACGATTTAATTGCGTCTTTGTCCGAAAAGCGCGAGAATCGCTGCGCGCAGCAGGTCGTCGAGTGGGAAAAAATCCGGCGACGCTCGCAAATTCAGAGAGCGGCTTGAAGCGCTTATGAAAATTAACCGCAGATTTACGCAGATGCGCGCCGGTAGTTTTATAAAAAAATCCGCGCTCCTCTGCGTTTATCTGCGGTTTTGTCTTTTTCTTTGTATCTTTTGCGTCCTGCTGGCGGGAAATTCTCCGGCGCAGCAGGATTTTATTATCACACAGGAAGGAATCGAGTGGAATCCAATCGAAGCCTATCTGCAAAAGACGATTAAATCCGGAAATACCGAGCAGAAACGCAGCGCGCTTTTACAAATCCGCAATTTTAAAACCGCCAGAGCCGCGCGTCTCGCCGTTCCCGCCTTATCCGATTCGTCCGAAATCGTTCGCGCCGAAGCCGCGCCGGCAATCGTTTCTCTGCCGCCCGGGGAAGCCGCGCCGCTTCTCGTGCCGCTTTTGCAGCGGGATAAATCCGTTCTCGTCCGCAAGGAAGCGGCTTACGCACTCGGCAAAACGCGCGATACGCAAGCCGTGCGCCCGCTCGTCGAAGCTGTCCGGCGCGATAAAATTCAGGAAGTGAAAGACGCCGCGACCGTCGCGCTCGGCGAAATCGGCGACGTTTCGGCAATCGACGCGCTGACGCAGATTTTGCAGCGCGCGCCGCGCGACGAGGAAGAATTTTTCCGCCGCGCCGCCGCGCGCTCAACCGGTCAAATCGCGCAGATTATCCAGACAAGCGAAACCGAAATCCTGACGCCCGAAAACTTTCTGCCACGTAATCTGAAAGAAACGACCAAGCCCGTTTACGCAAATCTTTCCGAGAAATTTCCGCAGTTTCGCGCCGCCGTTCCGATTTTGATTCAGGCTCTGCAAAATCCGCGCGAATCCGCCGACGCAAAACGCGAAGCCGCTTTCGCGCTCGGCGCAATCGGCGACGAATCCGCGATTCCGGTTCTGCAGGCGAATCTCGGCAGCGAAGATTATTATCTCGCCGAAATCGCCCGCGAAGCCTTGCTGAAACTTTCAAAACAACCGAAATAAAACGCGCCTCGCTCGTGATATTTGACCGATTTTTTTTTAAATTCAAAAAATTTAACGGGCTTTCGCCAGCTTTCTGACTTATAATTAAACTTATAAGGAACGATTAATTATGCAGGGCACAAATCTCAAAAAATCCGAAGCCCGGAGTCTGAGTGAGCTTTATCTGAGCGTTCGCGCCTATACGGAGCGCCTTTGCGCTCCGCTCGAAATCGAAGATTACGTGCCGCAGCCGGTGCCGGACGTTTCGCCGCCGAAATGGAACATCGCGCACACGACCTGGTTTTTCGAGGAAATGATTCTGAAAAGATTTGCGCCCGAATATCAGGTTTTCAACCCGGATTACGGCTTTCTTTTCAACAGTTATTACAACACGCTCGGCGAGCGCACGCGCCGCGACAGGCGCGGCGATTTGTCGCGCCCGACGGTCAGGGAAATTTTCGCATATCGAAAATACGTCGACGAGCGAATGCGCGATTTTCTGCGTAACGATTTGGATAAAGCAGCCCGCGAGCTGGTTCTTTTAGGCTTGAATCACGAGCAGCAGCACCAGGAGCTGTTTCTGACCGATTTAAAATATATCTTTTCCTGCAACCCGCTTTTTCCCGTTTACGATGCGGAAAACGTTCGGGAAGAGAATGGCGAAATCGCTGCATCCGAAAAGGATAAGTACATCGAAATCAATAGCGGAATCTACGAAATCGGCTACAACGGCGACGGCTTTTGCTTTGACAACGAGCTGGGACGCCACAAGGTTTATCTGAACGATTTCTCGATTCGGCAAAATCCGGTCACGAACGGCGAATTTCTGGAATTTATCCGCGACGGCGGCTACCGGAATTTTAATTTATGGCATTCGGAAGGCTGGGACTGGGTTCGCGAAAACGATGTCCAAAGCCCGCTTTACTGGCACGAAAAGGACGGCGAATGGTTTCAGTTTACCCTGAGCGGCTTGCGCCGAATAAAGGCGGAAAATCCGGTCTGCCACGTTTCGTTTTACGAGGCGGCGGCGTTTGCCGAATGGAAAGGCGCGCGGCTCGCCACTGAGTTTGAATGGGAAGCGGCAAGCGCGAGATTCGATTGGGGCTGGCGCTGGGAATGGACGAATTCGGCTTATCTGCCGTATCCGAACTTCAAAAAAGCGGCGGGCGCGGTCGGCGAATACAACGGCAAATTTATGATAAACCAGATGGTTCTGCGCGGCGCGAGCGTCGCCACGCCGCCGAATCACAGCCGCCCGAGCTATCGAAATTTTTTCCACCCGCACCTGCGCTGGCAGTTTACCGGCGTCAGGCTGGCGAAATGAAGTGATAAGGGATAGGTGATAAGGAAGAAAGGCTAATAGCTAACAGCTAATCGCTTTTCCTATCACCTATCACCTATCACCTATCACTTACTATGCAAAGTTCGACACAAGCGCAAATCAGTGTTTTCGCCGCAGACGTGCGGCGCGGATTGTCAGCCGCGCCGAAATTTTTATCGTCGAAATATTTCTACGACGACGAAGGCTCGCGGTTGTTTCAGGAGATAATGCAGCTGCCGGAATATTACCTGACGCGCGCCGAATCCGAGATTCTTTCGACGCGGACAAAGGAGATTTTCGAGGCGTTTACGGCTCCGAGCTCGTCCTTCGATTTAATCGAGTTGGGCGCAGGCGACGGCACGAAAACCGCCGTGCTGGTCGATTATTTTCTGCGGCAAAACGCGGATTTTACCTATTCGCCGATTGATATTTCGCAGGAAGCTCTGGATTTGCTTGCGGCGAAATTTAAAAACGAGTTTCCGCAATTGTCGATGAACGCGAAAAACGGCGATTATTTTTCGATTCTGGAAACTTTAAAAGACGCTTCGGCGCGCCCGAAAATCATTTTGTTTTTAGGCTCGAACATCGGCAATTTCAGCCGCACCGAGTCGGAAGATTTTTTCCGCCGACTGCGCGCCGTGATGAACCAAAACGATTTGCTTTTCATCGGCTTCGATTTGCAGAAAGACCCGCGCGTTATCCTGCCCGCATACGACGACGCGCGCGGCGTGACCGCCGAGTTTAATCTGAATCTGCTGCGCCGCATCAATCGCGAATTGGGCGCGAATTTCGTTCTGGAAAAATTTTCGCATTACGCGCTCTACCGCCCGAACGAATGCGCCGCGCTCTCGTATCTCATCAGCCGCGAGCCGCAGACGGTTTTCGTCGAAGCCCTAAATCAAACGTTCGATTTCAAGGCGTGGGAGCCGATTTTTATGGAAATCTCGCAGAAATACAGCCTCGAAATGATTGAAGATTTGGCGGCGGGTTGCGGTTTTCAGGTCGCGCAATACTTTTTCGACAGCCGGAAATATTTTACCGACGCGATTTGGAAACTCGCCCGATGAATTTCACGATTTTACGTTTCGATTCAATCGACTCGACGAACACAGAAGCTC
>JALZHR010000311.1 GCA_030860665.1 Acidobacteriota bacterium | reverse complement strand
AGTTTGAGCACACATACCAGGCTTTAGCCGAATTTAATTGAATAAATATCCTTTTGGCTTTAGCGCAATTCGGCTAAAGCCAAAAGGATGATTGATTTTTGATTGTTTTCGGCTAAAGCCTTTGTTTTTATTGGCTATTAATCCACCAGCTAAAGCTAGTGGCAATTTATTTAAATCGTTTCTCGACCAAAAGTGATAAGCGCTCAGCGGAAAAAAATCTTGACAAAATTTACCGGCTGAAACTACGCTATAAATCGGATTTTTTTCGGCTCTCGATTCTTCCGCCCGGTTCGTTCAAACGTATGGAAAACTTAAGGCTTCTGCTCGCGCTTTTTTATCGTCCGGCGTCGGCGATGAGCGACATTATCGACCAGGGCAGCTGGTTTTTTGCCGTCGTGATGGTTTTTCTCGTCTCGGTGGCTTTTTTCTCGACCGTCAATTCCAGACTGCAAAGCGCGTATCGCATTCCCGATTTTTATGAATTCTACCAGCCGAATTTTTCTATGGCGGACGAAGACTCGCCCGCCGCCGAAGCCGTATATAACGAGGCTGTCGCCGAATATAACAGGGCGCTGGCGGAACGGCGAAAAGTTCCTCTGGTCGGCGATAACTTCTTTAGATTCTTTTCCTTCGAGCCGAGCGCATTTTTTCAGCCGGTTTTGACGCTCTCGATTTTCTACGTTCCGGCGGCGATTCTCGTGCTGTGCGTTTTCGCGGGCGTCGGGAATTTCGGCGTGGTTTTGCGGCGCGATTACGCGGCGCTGGCGACCTGTTCGATGATGGCTTGGGCGGCGGCGCATCTGCCGTTTGCCATCGCCGGAATCGCGCTTTATTCGCAGGCGGCTACGGTTTCGCCGGAGATTTATTTCGCTTTCTGGCTGGCGAGCGGAATTCTTTTCGGCGTTCTGATGATTTTCGCGCTGCGGACGGTTTTCGGCGCAAATTACGGCGCGGCGATTTTTACGGTTTGTCTTTCGTGGCTCGCTTTCAGCGCGGGAATGTATGTTTTCCGATACGTTTCGCCCTTCTTTTTCTCGCCGTTTCTGCTCTTATTCGCTTATATGTATTTCGGCGGCTATCTGCGCGGCGAGGTCAGCGGCTTGGGCAGCGCGTTTCGCCAGCGGCAGAATTTCAAACGCTTTCTGCACAACGCGACCGTCAACCCGCGCGACGCCGACGCGCACGTTCAGCTCGCCCTGATTTATTTGCAGCGGCGACAGGAAGCCAAAGCTCTGGAACATTTAAACAAAGCCGTCGAGATTGACCCGAACGAGCCTGACGCCAATTACGAGCTTGGCAAAATCGCCCGCCGGAAAGGCGATTTGCAGCAAGCTCTGAATCATTTCTCAATCGTGGTCGAGCAAAACGACAAACACGCCCTGAGCGAAATCTGGCGCGAAATCGGCGCAACCTATCTGGCGGCAAATATGCTCAACGAAGCGCGCGAAGCACTGGAAAAATACGTCGAGCGCCGCTCCGCCGACGCCGAGGGCTTATACCATCTCGGCAAAGTCCTGAAAGCGCAGGGCGAAACCGAACGCGCCCGCGAAATGTTCCAGCAGGCAATCGAATCCGCGCAAACCTCGCCCAATTACCGCCGCCGCGAATTAAGATACTGGAGCAAGCTGGCGGAAAAAGAAATCTGATTTAACTGATAACTGAGAACTGAGAACTGATAGTTGAGAACTGATAGTTGAGAAGTGAGAACTGAGAGCTAATAGTTGATAGTGAAAAGAACGAACTATCAGTTCTCAGTTCTCACTTCTCAGTTCTTACTTAGATCTTATGTATTCGACTACAAATCTTCTGACCGGCTCGTCTTCGTCGCCGAGCATTTCTTCAAAATGCGTCTGCTTTAAATTGTTGAATTCAAAGCGCGATAAATCTCTGCGCGATAATGCCCACGGAAGCTCCAGCGGCTGTTCGTCGTCTTCGCGCCCGCGCGTAACGACGAGCAATTTTCCGTTTTCGGCGACAAACTGCGCGATTGAGTCAATTACTTTTTCGCGTATTTCGAGCGGCAGAGGCTGAATCGTGTAGACTTCCAGCACGAACTCGAAAGCCGCGCGCCATTCCGGCGGCGGGTCGAATAAATCGGCGGCGAAGAATTCAATATCGGTTTCCGCGTGCAGCTTTTTCGCCCATTCGATTGCCGTCGGCGAAATGTCGAAAGCCGTTACTTTAAAACCCAAATCGTGCAGGTAGCGCGCGTCGTCGCCCAGCCCGCAGCCGACGACCAGAGCTTTGCGCCCGTCGCCGCGCAGATTCGTTTTTTCGGCAAACCTGAACAGAAACTTGTTTGGAGCGAGGTCTGCCCACGGAATATGCTCGTGATTGCCCGCGGCTTCCGCGTAAAGCGCATCAAACCAGCCGACCGCGTCGCCTTTTTCGATGAACTTTGCCGCCAGCTCTCTCGTCCGCTGCCGGGCTTCTTCTTCTTTTTCGTCTTTCATCCTTTATTCCTCGTCGTTTGCGCTTTCTTTCCAGGCTTTCCAGCCGCCGGTCAGCGAGAAAACATTCGTGTAGCCCATTTTTTGCAGATTGTCAGCCGCCAGCGTCGAGCGGTAACCGCCGCCGCAGTAAAGTATCAGTTCCGCGTCCTTTTCGGGAATCAGGTGCACGATGTCGCGTTCAATCACGCCGCGCCCGATGTGAATCGCGCCGCGCGCGCGTGCCTCGTTCCATTCATTGTCCTCGCGCACGTCGATGAGCGTCGCGCCGCCGTTTTTCATTCTTTCTTGCGCATCTGCGACGGAAATTTCGCGGACGCGCGAGCGGGCGTCTTCGGCTAAAGCCAGAAATTCTTCGGAGTGCTGCATAAATTATTATAAATTCTGCAAAAGTCTACTACTATTTCGTCTTCCAAGGATAAGATTCTAAGAATCAAAATACAATTTGGAGAATAAAAAATGAAAAAAGTTACGTTATTTTTATTATTGGCGATTTTATGTATGAATTTGGCGGGATGCGGCAACAAAGATGCCGAAGTCGAAGCGTTTATTGCGGAAAACGACGCGGTGATGAAGGACATCACGACCAAGATTGACCAGAATCCGACCTCGGCGGGCGTGGACGATGCACAGAAATCCTTCGACGCGAAAAAAGCCAGCCTGAAAGCCAAATGGGACGCCATCAAGGACGCGCGCAATATGCAGGTCAGCGCCGAAACGCAGAAGAAGCTGAACGACAGCGTGGCGAACAATATGAAAACGCTGACCGACGTTTCGACGAAAAACGCGATGAAACTGGCGCAGGACAAAGATGCGGCGACGAAATTCCAGAAACTGGTGCAGGAATACGCCGCGACCCTGACGCCGCCGACGGCTAAATAATTGACGGGAAATCGTTTTTACCCGGCGCGCGATTGAGTTCTTCCGGCTCAATCGCGTTTTATTTTGTCCTAACTAGCTTGTCGCCCGATAACTTCCTATAATAATCCTTTAGCGATTTTTATAAAATTTTGATAGAAGGGGTCTAAAACATTGGCAGAACAATTTGACGTAACGATTATCGGCGCCGGTCCCGGCGGTTACGTGGCGGCGGTGCGTGGCGCGCAGCTCGGGCTGAAGGTGGCAATTATCGAAAAGGAAAAGGACGCCAAACTCGGCGGAACGTGCGGCTTGCGCGGC
>JALZHR010000280.1 GCA_030860665.1 Acidobacteriota bacterium | reverse complement strand
GTGCAGCGTGCGGAGCTCCGAAAGCGCCGCCGATTCGCTCGGCGGCTGTCCCCAGAGAGATTCTTCCATCTCGTCGCCCGGAAAATTGCCTTCGAGCGGCAAATCATTTTTGTCGGCGGCTAAGCCTTTTTTGTCCGCCCCTCGAAACACGTTGTCTTCGGTCGAATAAAAAAACGAACGCTTTCCGTGCGAGGTCGTCAGCGGCGTGGCGGTAATCTCGCAGCCGCCCGCGGGCAGGTTGACGACCGCAAAGCGATAGCCGCTTTTTTCGTTTTTCGCCAGGCTGACGTCAGGAAGTAATTTTCCGGCAATCAGCGTCTGAATGTCGCCGCATTTGCCGGACATCGAAGACATATATCTGTGCTCGGCGTCGGCTAGCTGGAGAAGGGTCGCGACGGCGATGCTTTCGTTTACCGCCCGGCGCGCCGCCAGCAGATTCGGAATGGCAATCGCCAGAATTACCGGCAGGCATACGCTTAGCAGCCCGCAGCTCACGACGCCCGCAATCGCAAAGCCTTTGCCGCCGTATTCCGCCGGTCGCCGATTGGCTTTGACTATCGCGACGATGCCGAGAATCAAGCCGACCGGCGCAATCATAAAACCGCCCAGACACATCAGGGAAAAGCCGATGATTCCCATAACCATCGACGTAATCGCCAGACCGTTTTTCTGTTTCGGCTTCGTTTGATACGCCTGGTGATACTGCTGCGACTCGTAATAATTCGAGCGCGGCGGCGGAAGCTGCGGTTGGGGCGTGTAACCGGCGGCGGCTTCGTTCGTGCGGCTGCTTTTGCGGGCTTCACTGAAAGCCTGCTGACCTCCGCCGACGGCAAAAAAACTCTGCGCCGCTGCCGGATTTACCGCCGCCGCTTCTCCTGCCGCCGCCGCCGTCGGAGTCTGAAAAAAATAACCGCAGCGCCGGCACGCAACCGCCGTAGCGAAATTTATCAGATTGCATTGCGGACATCTGATAGTGCTCATAACTTTCGAGAATTACGAATTACGAATCGGACTGAATAACTCAGGCGTTTGAATTGATTCAATCATTCGTAATTCGTAATTCGTAATTGATTATTGAAGCTCGACCATATCGCCGGTGTGAATTTCCTGCGCGTTGCGCGTAATCAGGGCGGTCGCGGTGCGTTCCCTGACGTTGAGAATAACCATCTCGCCGACGATTTTTCTCAAACCGCGCGGGCGTCGGCTTTTCGCGTCGCGCCGCGAGACGATTTCACCTTCGGCTTCGCTTCCGGATTTGCGCGGCGCCTGGATAGAAAATTTCCCGCCGCGATACGTCTCGCTCTCGAAACCTTCGTCGCGCGCGTTCAAGGATACGTGCTGGTCGGAATTTAACACGCCGCCCGTCCCGAGCGGGCGAAAAATCGTCAGGTAATCGCCGACGCGCACGTTGTCTTCCGCGCCCAAATCAATGTAAACGACCTGCTCGGCGGACAATGTCTCGCGCCCGTCGCGCGCCAGCACGATTCTGCCCTGCGCCTTTCCGCTCGGCTCGGCGAAAAGGTCGAACCTCGGGCGCGGCTGAAACACGGGACTCGTCCGCGCCGGAATCGGCTGCAGCAAATCGCCGAGCAGAAACGTGGCGCACGAGGTCACGACGCGCGCCACCGAAACTTCCGCTTTGACGCTGACGACTTCGACCGCGCCTAGCTCCTCCACGTAGATTCCGAGATTTCCCTTTCTGGAAAAGCGTGTCCGGAATTTTCCGCGCGGGCGCGTCACCGCAAACATATCGCCGACCTGTACGCCGCGATTCGCGCCGCGGCTGATGTAAACGTAATCGTTCTCGGCGTAAATATTTTGTTCTCTTTCGTCGCTCGCGCCGACCACTTCAAAATCGGTGTTTACGGGCGCGGTCTGGATATACCCGGCGCAATAGAGATTATTTCCCGCCGCCACCGGCATTTCCCTCTGCACTCGATTGACGACTAACTTCGGGGTCGGCGTCACTCTCGGCTGCGGGCGAGTAAACGGGTCCTGACCGAATCCGTCAATGGCGGTTAAAGCGACTACCGCCAGAAACATCGCCGCCGCCGTCACAAAACTTTTCGCACTAATCTGCAAAGCTTTCACTGGAATTTCTCCTTTATCTGTTTGTCTGTCCGTGTTTTATTATTTGATAACAACAATTAAGCAAGTAGCAAAGAGGTCTTCTGCTGCTGGAAAGATGTCCGGTTACCCTCATCAGCGGGCAAATTCTATCGTAACCGTTTTGTAAAACAATCGTCAACAAATATTTTAACAGTTAAACGCTCGGGGAAAAATTCCCTTCCCGCTTGCGAAAATATTTTCGTTTTTGTAGTATTTTCGTTTGCGGCGCTGAAAGATTTCGCCGCAGCAAATGGATAAGCCGGTGTAGCTCAGTTGGTAGAGCAACGGTCTTGTAAACCGTAGGTCACCAGTTCAAATCTGGTCACCGGCTCCATAAATAAAAAAGGCTTTTAATATGCCCTGCCTTAATTGTTTGTCAGCACCTCGCAGAAAAAGCTATAAATACTGCTCTAATAAGTGCCAAATCGATTATCAATACAGGACGTTTATCGAAAAATGGAAAACCGGTCTGATAGACGGAAATAAAGGAAAGCAATTTCCACAGCTTTCAAATCATTTGAAACGTTTTCTTTCGGAAAAATTCGGAGAAAAATGCTGCTTGTGCGGCTGGAACAAATATCATCCGGTAACTAAAAAAGTTCCGCTTGAAATCAATCATATTGACGGAAACTCATTTAATAATACTGAATCCAATCTCCAACTGATTTGTCCCAATTGCCATTCTTTAACCCAAAACTTTAGAAACCTGAATAAAGGCAAGGGTCGAGTTTCCCGGCGAAAAAAATCTGAATTTGAATCTTAAATAACAGCTTCTAGGTTCTAGTCTTACCACCGACTCCATAACTAAAGTAATAAATTCAATTAGTTACAATCGAAGGCGGATTAACATTCGGTATCGGTTTTAGCTGAACAGGCGAGTCGTCGTCAATGGATTCGATGGCTTTTTTCAGATATTGCGCCCAGATGGCGTAGCC
This sequence comes from Acidobacteriota bacterium, assembly GCA_030860665.1. Lineage (GTDB taxonomy): Bacteria > Acidobacteriota > Blastocatellia > Pyrinomonadales > Pyrinomonadaceae > JALZHR01. The sequence continues at coordinate 3,770 of JALZHR010000280.1, read as the reverse complement.
GGCTCGCGTCATATGCAGCTGGTCTTGCCAGTAAACGGCGTTCGCCGTGTTTGCGCTATTGCCGATTACGGGGTCTGCGGAAAAATCGGCGTAAGCGTCGGCGAATTCGTGCCAGTGCTGGGCGAGCCAGGCGTTGACGTCGAGGCGAATCAGCGGATAAACGGCGGGCTGTCCGGGATAATTCGCTACCGGCAAAGGCGCGACGACTACTTTCCAGCCCGCCGCCTTTCTCGCTAAACAATAGGCAATGAATTGCGTCTTGAGCGTCAGGGCGCTTTCGCCGCCGTTGACGTCGTTCCAGCCGGTCGAGACGACGAGAATATTCTGCGCGGCGGACGGGCGATAGAGCACATCGACGCGCGGGGCGGCGCTGTTTATCAAATGAAATTCGCCGCCGGATATATTATTAAACGAAGCGCCCGGAATCGCGCGGTTGTAAACGTCCCAGCCCTCGCCGAGCAAATCTCTGGTCTGCGCGCCGTAATTAACGGTTTCTCTCGTAAATAAACCGAGATTCGCGCCGTAAGCGAGGCTGTCGCCGTGAACGACGATACGCCTGCCGTCCAGATAATAAGCCGTCTGGCTTGATTCGATAACGTCCCGGTCGGCGGTTGAAACGTCGCCGTCAAACAGCAGAAACTCGCCGACGCGCCCTAAAAACAGTCCGCTTCCCAGACCGGAATAGTTGCCGAGCCTGATAATTCCGTTGACCAGCGGCGCATCGCCCGCGTTTGCGCCGCTGTAAAGCGGTTGCTCCGCGCCGTCGACGCGGATTCGCTCTCTGCCGATTCTAAATTCCGATGTCAGCTGAACCGTTCCTCTTTCCGAAATTCGACCGCCGTAGGAAACGTCCGCGCCGTTCGTCTGCGTGTACCTTCCGGCGCTGAAGCGTGTGGCGAATTGCCCGCCGCCGAAATGCGTCAGGTAGTTTGAGCCGACAAGCGGGTCAACGGCGAAAAACTGTGTCGGCTCTTTCAGGTTGACGGTCGCGGCGGAGCGAAATTCGGTCGAGTCGTCGCACTCGTAAAAATCAATCATCGGGCGCGCCAGATAACTGAGCTTCGGCGGCGTTCCCACAACCGTTAAATCGCGCCCGTTGCCGCTCTGGTCGTAGATTTTAATGATTTTCAGATTTGCGCCGAAGGCATCGGCGGCGGCTTTTGAAAATCCCGCCGCGAGGTCTGTCTCGGCATTATCGGAAGGGCGTCTGACGCGAATCGCCGCTCCGAGATGGACGCGCCGCAGACGACGCAGCGAATACGCGCCGAGACTGCGCGCCGTAATTTGGTCGAGCACAAAAGTTTTCGGTCGCGACAGGTTATTTGCCCGGCGCGACGCCGAACCTCCGAAATTTGCGCCGCGCGCGCCGGTCGAAAAGCACGAAAGCGACAAAACCGATAAAAGCAGAAATGTCAGAGTTTTTTTTATCAAAATCATATTGCTCCGGTCGATAAAAGCGGATAAACGAGGCGGATTTCTCTGCGACGGTCGCACAAATTCATCGTGCGGCAGGATTCGATTTATCGAGAAACAGAATCTCTTCCAGCCAGCCAGCCAGCCGGTCGGCAAACGAGCAGAACGGCGATATTATCGCCTTCCTCAGGTTTATTCAATTGCGGTTTTCTATTTTGAAGCTTAAGAACAGTTAAACGCGACCCGAATCAGCCGCGCCGGGGAAGAGATAGCTTGATAAATAACATAGCAGATGTTTTCGATAAAAGCCAACAAGTTTTAACAGAATATTTGTAAAAAATGGCTTGCGCGAAAAAAGAATGCGGCGACTGGCATAAAACGTGTCGCCGCATTCTTTTTTCGCGAGATGTTTTTCTTCGGCTCGGCGAATTATCGAAAGACGTTTTTTATAATTCCGGGCTTGCCGTCAGCAATAGCTCGCTTTGTTCGTCGCCCGTTTTCAAATCTCTCAAACCTTCGAGCGAAAAACGTTTATTAATATTGTCGTAAATTTTCGGCTCGCGTTCGACGACGTCCAGCGGGTAGGAATCCGGACTTTTTATGTTTATTTTATGAAAGCCAGCCAGCACGTCGACCAGGCATAAAATCTTGGCTGGAATAAAAAGCAGAGTCTGCCGCAGGCTGCGTTTTTTTCGGAAAATCGCCAGCAGCCCGAGAACGACAATTGTAGAAAAGATTGTTTTCGGATAAAGAAATTCGGGCAGCAGAAAGCACGCCGCCAGCAGCAGCAACAGCCAGACGGAAAAGACGATTGTGGTTTTCAGCCGCAGCCAGCAAAACCCAAGCCCGTTTCCCTGAAAAAAGGCGCAGGCAATCGTGTTTGTAATCTCGCCGAGGCGACCGGAAACGATGTCGCGCCGGAAGGTCGAGACGATGCTTCTGAACGTCTGGCAATGATAACATCGCGTGTGGCACGCCATCGGGACGGGAATTATTTGCAGCTTCCAGCCGTTTTTGACCAGCCGCAGACCGAGTTCGGCTTCTTCTTCCATCGCGAGATGCGGGTTGAAAGAACCGGCTTCATCAAGCGCATGCCGGCGATAAAAACAGCACGGACCGCGCAGCCATTTAACGTCCGCCGCGTCGTCGAATCTTTCTTCGACGTCGGTCAGAAGCTCGCCGTTTTCGTTCAAATCGTCCAGCCGCCCGTTGATTCCGCCGACGTCCGGGTGATTCCGGAAATGTTCGAGCGCGGCGGGCAGAAAATCCCTGTAAACGAGCGTGTCCGCGTCGATAAATAAAATAAAATCGCCCTGCGCGTAGTGCGAGCCGATGTAGCGTCCCGCCGACGGCGAAAGCTTCCACTCCGGCTTCAGCGACACGACGCGCGCGCCGAGAGACTGAGCCACGGCGACCGTCTTGTCGGTCGAAGCCGAATCGACATAGAGTATTTCCGCGCCGCCGATTTGTTCGGCAGCTTCCAGCGCCGCGCCGATACATCTGCCGATGCCGCTCTCCTCGTTGCGCCCGATGATGACGATTGAGACGTTATGATTCATAAGCTTCCATCCGCCGCGTTTTTTCCGATTTTGAATCGCTCTTCAGCTCGTGGTTTCTTTTCCACGCCCGCCGCCTGTTTTTCAGCGTTTCAGCCAAGCCGGAAGGCAGCGCTGATTTCGAGAAATTTCGCAGGCTGAGCCACGCGCGGCTCATTCCCTCGTGCGCAATGGCGGAAGGCGTCAGGCGGCTGAGACTGAGCGTAACGAGTTCCGCCTGATGGCTCGCCCAATCGAATTTATAAGTCTCGTCGCCGCGCAGAAAGTCGTATAACGTGCAGCCGCGCCCGATTGCGCTTTTGATTGAAAGACCGATTAAAACAAGCCCGACGCTGTAATTCGCCCACTCCAAATCATAGCCCGAATTGTAATAATAAAAGGCTCGCCCGTCGTCCAGACCGTAAACCGAGCTGCGGCATTCGCCCTCGACCCAAAGCTCGTCGAACCTGAGCAAACCGGCTTCGGCGAGCGCCGCGACCAAATCGCGCTGAAAGGAAACCAGCCGCGGATGCCCGCTCAGCTCAGAGCCGCCGTCTTTCAGCCAGCGTTTTTCGTGCAGGCGATAGAATCTTTCAAAAGCTTCGGCGGCTTCTTCGGGTGAAGTCACGGAGCGAAACTCGAAACCCGGCATTTTTTCGAGCTGTTTCAGACGGCGTTTAAAATTTGAGCCGCGCTTGCTGTTTTTCAAAACCGCTTCCCAGCCGCCCGCCAAATCCACCTGCGGGCAAATCGCCGTCTTCTCGATATTTTGCCGGAAAGGCGTTTTCGTTCGGCGCGTGCCGGAATTTTGCAGAAAGCCGG
>JALZHR010000264.1 GCA_030860665.1 Acidobacteriota bacterium | reverse complement strand
CGCTCCCTGCGGATCCTTAACGGTAACTTCTATATTTCCCGTTGTTTCTTGTCCGAAGACAACAGTGCTCATCACGAACAGCATTGCCAGAACAGAAAACAAAGAAGCTATTCTTTTAATCATAATTTACTCCTCTTGAAAATTATTACCCTAAGTAGTAGTCGCTCGCTCTTAATACTCTCTGCTTGTGAGAGAAAGATTCAATAAACTACTCATCTGACCGATTAACAACAATTTAAGTGCCAAAGATTCAGAGGACTGCCGTAATCGAACAATCCCTTGAAAAAACGGGGGTTATATAATTTTTATCGTCTAAAAGCTATAATCCGGAGAAAGATTTACTTCAAGATTTTGGATTTTATTCAATATATTAAATTACGAAATTTCGGATGATTCGCTTAATTGAAAAAACCGGTTCTGCCGCGGGCGGCGGTCAGGCGCGGCTATTTTGTCTCTTCACGCAGGCTTTTGATGATATCGCGAATTTTCGCGGCGTCGGTCGCCTGTGGAGCCAGCTTCAGATATTTTTCCAATTCATCAGCCGCCCGCCGGTAATTTCCCTTTCCCCAGTAGATTCCGCCCAGAAAGCGATGCGCCTGCGCCAGCTTCTCATCATCCTTGAGACTGAGGGCTTGCAAAAGCATTGTTTCGGCTTCGTCGACGCGCTTTTGTCCGAGCAGAGCGATGCCGAGATACATATGCGCGGTCGCCGCCGTCTTATCGGCTTTAATCACTTCGCGAAATTCTCTTTCGGCTTCCGTCATTTCCTTTTTGTTCAGCAAAGCGATGCCGTAATTGAGCCGGACATTCGGATTTTTATCGTTCAGCTCGATTGCCGCGCGAAGCGACTGGACGGCTTTCTCCAGTTGGTTTGTTTTGAGGTATAAGGAGCCGAGCTCGGCGTGGGCTTCAAAAAATTGCGGATGGAGTTTGACGGCTTCGCCGAGTTTTTCGATTGCCAGATTCGTATCGCCTTTACTTTGCGCTTCGAGGGCTTTTCTAAATTCTTTCAAAGCGGCTTTCGGAACGGCGGCAAGCGACGCGTTGATGACGCCGGGGCGGTTTCTTATCGTTCCCTTCAGCCGCAAATCAGCCATTACATTAAAGGTTCGCGGCGACGGCGGCAGGTAAATATTCGTGTTGACGTTGATGGGCGGGTCAATCTCGACGACTTCTCTGAATACTTCATAATCTTCGCCCGCTTCGACAATGACTGTATATTGTCCCGCACTCAGACCGTTGAAATAAAACATTCCCTCGGAGTCGGTGACGGTCATAATGCTGGAAATGCCCGAGCCCTCCAACCGGACGCGGACGGAAGTCGCCGGACTGTTTGAAGGAAAACGGACGCGCCCGTGAATCTTATTAACTCCGCTGCCCACGGGCGAAGACCTGCCCTGCCCGCCGGCGTCGGTCACGGCGCCGCCGCCGAAAACCAATAAAAGAGCGATAAACGCGATTACCGGTTTGATTACCGGCGAAACGCGCAAGAAACGATTATTTGCCGACATATTCGCCTCCTCTACTTACCTGACCAGACGGGAAAATCAATGTTTCTGAATTTTCCTATCCTAACACAAAAAAGGGAAAGTGAGAACACTTTCCCTTTTCAAATTGGCTCGAAACTATAGCTTCGAGACGGTAGCCGTTTCCGTTACCTTATGCGATTAGAAGCGGAATTTCGCTCCCAGACGCAGCGACGACGGATACTGGAAGATTTGACCCGTGCCGAAGAACGGATTCGCCACCGGCGGAACGCCCGTCACGCCGCTGTTAATCAGGAATGTTTCATCCAGTTTAACAGCACGCTGGGTGTTGGTGACGTTGAACCAGTCAGCCGTAAAGCGCAGCTCGCGTTTTTCGCCGAATCTGATCGGGAAATAAGCGCCCAAATCGAGATTGAACGTGGTCGGCGTGCGGGTCGTGCCTACAGCACCGCCCAGACCGCCTTCGCCGCCCGCAATCGGGGTCGGGACGGGGGTCGTGCCGCGCGGATTCAGGAAACCTTCGTTGTTGCCGTAAACCGGGTGCGGAACCAAAGCGTTGAACGGCGCGCCGGACTGAGCGTAGAAGTTGCCCGAAAGGACGACTCTCCACGGCGTCACGTAAGTGCCGTTGAACTTGAATTGATGCGGACGGTCGTTCGGCAGACGTCCGTAGGTGTTGTTGAGCAGGCTCGTCAAGTCGAACAGCGAAGTGATGTTCGGGTCAGACTGTCCGTTATCGTTACGGAACAAGCCTTCGTAGTTGCCGGTCAAGCTCGAGAACACATACGAAGCGATGAACGAGAAGTTGTTGTTAAAGCGGCGGGTAGCCGTGAATTCGAGAGCGCGATAGAAGCGACGAGCGCGTCCGAAGCATTGTCCGTTGTCGCAAGCGAGCTGTTCCGTCGTGCTTTCGCCCGGATTGAAGATGAAGTAGGTGTTGCCGTCGTCGAAGGAGCCGTCTTCAATTACCGTGCCTTGCGGGCGGTAAATGCCGCGGAATCCGAGAACGAGGTCAGTCATCGCTTCATATTCGATACCGACGTTCCATTCGTTAACCGTCTGCGGTTTCAGATCCGGATCGATCGGCGTCGGGTCGTGACCGAGGTTGCGGGTGGCAAAGCCGGTGGCAACCGTCGCGTTCAACGGCGCGCCGTAGCGATTAACGTTAAAGTTTTTATCCGTCTGCGCTTCAAAGCTGCCCGCGCGAACGTTCAAGTCGAGCGGAATCGGCGTTTCCAGATAGCGCGCGTAGTTGGCGAAGATTTTACCTTTGCCTTTACCCGTGAAATCCCAGATAAAGCCGATGCGCGGCTGAAGGTTGTGCCAGAAGTTGTTCAGCGTCAGGTATTTGATGTCCTGATTGCCGTAAGCCTGCTGGAAGTCCCAGCGAGCGCCGAGGTTCAGCTGAACGCTGTTGCTCAGTCTCATATCGTCCTGAACATAGAAGCTCTGGACGTCGGTTCTCGTATCAGCCTGCAGTTTGAAGTCGCGGACGCGGGTCGTCGTGCGAACCAGGAACGGATTGTTCAGGGCTTCAGCAGTGGTGATAGCGCCCTGAGTAACGCCGGTAATGCCAGCCGGAAGCGGCACGCCGGGCGAGTTCAGGATAGCGACCGCAGCCGCAGCCGGGCAAACAATCTGCGCACCGCGAACGGTACAAACGCTGAAGTTGTTCGTCACGCGGAAGCCGGACACGCTTCTGTTGTCGGCATCGGTTCCGTTCGACGGAGCGACGTTCAGCGGGTTGGCAAACACATTGCTCGGTCCGGTCGAAGTCTGGTTGATGTCGTAGATGTTACGATACCATTCAAAACCGTATTTCAGCGTGTGGCGTCCGAAAATATTCTGGAGTCTCGCCGCCGCTTCATAACGGTTGCGGGTCTGGTCCTGATAAAGACCGAAGCCCTGGCGAATGAAGTTGCGCTGGAGCGTGCCGCCCGGAGCGTAAACGTAATCGACAAAGCCGGTGTTGGTTCCGGTGTAAGCAGCCGTCACCGCCGCCTGAATGCCCGTTTGGGTGACAGGAGCGATTGCGCCGTTCGACTGGAGAATCGCAAAGTTGTCAGTCACGAGCGGCGTCGGCAGAACGTCGCTGCCCGGAATAACGTTGTTGCGCTGGAAGTGCATACCGACCGAGAATTCGCCGATAAAGTTCTGGCTGAAGGTCGAGTTCAGGCGGAAAGCATAGTTCGAGCCGCCCGTTTCACGAAGCCCCTGAAAGCTGTTCAGGTTCGCGCCGAAGCCCGAGCCGGCAAACAGGTGACCTTCTTCTTTGGTGAAATCGCCAAAGGTCGAGAAGTTAAACGTGTTGCGGTCGTTGATGCTCCAGGTTAATTTGCCCGCGTAGAACGGGGTCGTAATCTGATTTTCGACCGTCGTGCGGAAGGTCTGCGTCAGATATTCGTTGTCGCGGCGCTGCGGATTGAACGAACCGTAGAAGGTCAGTTTATCCTTGATAATCGGACCGCCGATGCCGAAACCGGCGTCGACTTCCGAGAAGCCGCTCGGCGAAAGACCGGTGAACGAGAAGTTTCTCGCTTCACGGACTAAGTTTTTGGTCGAGAAATAACCGTAAACTTCGCCGCGGAATTCGTTGGTTCCGCTCTTGGTAATAACGTTGAAGATACCGCCGGTCGACAAGCCGTATTCGGCGCCGTAAGAACCGGTCTTAACTTCAACTTCCTGAACGAATTCGAACGGAAGGTTCGCGCCCGAACCGCCGAAAGCGGGGTCGGTCGTGTTCACGCCGTCGAGAATGTAGTTGTTTTCGGGACCGGACGAACCGGCAACCGACGGGTCGCGGTCACGTCCCGATGCGTCGCGCAAGCCCGAACGCGTAACGGTCGGAGCAATCGTGTAAAGCGACTGCACGGTGCGCTGCGTCGGGAAGTTGCTGAACTGCTCGGTCGAAACGTTCGTGCCCGCAGTATTGGTGGTCTGGTCAATTTCAGAACCGGCAGTGACTGTTACCTCTGCGCCGGTGCCGGCAGCTTGCAGCTGCGCGTCAACGGTTGTCGTTCTGGACAAATTGATTTCCACGTTCTGGGTTTCATATCTGGCGAAGCCTTTTCCGGTGGCTTCGACCACGACGGTGTATCTGCCCGGCGGGACGTTTCCGATGCGGAAAAATCCTTCGTCGTTGGCTGTTACCGTTATCGGGCGAACCAGGTTGCCGCCCGAAACCGTCACGGTTGCGCCGGGAACGACCGCGCCTGACGGGTCGGTTACAGTACCTTCAATATTACCGGTCGTTGACGTCTGTGCCGCAGCCGGGATTATCGCTAATCCCAGAGCGAAGACGAACACAGTAAAAATTTGCAGGATAGTTTTCATATTTTCTTTCCTTTCTTTAATGTAGCCTAAAAATTTCAAAATAATTAGGTATTTTGCGAATAATCGGGGAGAAACGCTCTTGGTTTCTGGCGTTTATCTAGCAACTATTATGCCTTGCGGCAAAATCGTCGTAAAACCTTGTAATTATTAATATTTTGCGGTGTAAAATAAAAATCGGACGGCGACGCCGGAACGGAAAAAATTGATTTATATCCATAAGTTTGAATTCCTGCTAGAATTTTATTGAAAAGAATGGAAAAAATTTACCGCGATTCGGTGCACAATATTATTCGCCTGAAAACGGACACGGACGAGGGCAAACTGATGATTCGGCTGGTCGATACGGCTGAATTTCAGCGTCTGCGGCGCATCAAACAGCTCGGTCTGGCGCTGTTTACCTACCAGGGCGCGGAGCACTCGCGGTTTACGCACAGCCTCGGCGTGCTGCATCTGGCGACGCGGATTCTGGAAAAATTAGGGGCAAAATACAAAATTTCGGATGAAGCGAGAATTGCCGTCCGCTGCGCCGCGCTGCTGCACGACATCGGTCACGGCGCTTTCTCGCACGTGATTGAAGGGATTTTAAACTTTCATCACGAGGATTTTACGATTCAGGCGGTTTTAAGCGACGAGACGGAAGTCGGTCGGACGCTGCGCGCGTTTTCCGGCGAGCTTCCCGAACAGGTCGCCGACGTCATCTGCGGAAAATATCGCCCGATGGCGCTGGCGCAGCTCGTCTCCTCTCAGCTCGACGTCGACCGGATGGATTATCTTTTGCGCGATTCTTTAATGACGGGCGCGAAATACGGAATCTACGATCTTGAATGGATTATCAAATCGCTGGAAATCGACGAGGAAAACGACCGCCTGTATATCTCGGCGGAAGGGCTTTACGCCGTCGAAGACTACTTGCAGGCGCGTTATTATATGTTCCGGCAGGTTTATTTTCACCGCAGCCTGCGCTCGGCGGAAGTCGTTCTGCGCTCGCTTTTGCGGCGCGCGCTGGAGCTTTTTCAGATTGGCAGAGCGGTCTGGTTCGCGCCCGGAACGCCATTCGAGAAAATCCTGCGCGGCGAAAAACTGTCGCTCGCCGAACACATGGAAATGGACGATTCCGACGTGATGTTTCACATCAAGCAGTGGCAGCGCGACGCGGACGCGATTTTATCGGATTTGTCGCGCCGCTTCGTCCATCGCCGCCTGTTCAAAGCTCTCGACGTCGATATGCCGGACGCGGAGCGTCAGAACTTTCTCGAAAAAGCCCGAAAAGTCGTCGAAGGCGCGGGCTTTGACGCAAATTATTATTTCGTCGAGGACAAAACCGGCGACATCCCTTACTATTTCTACACGAAGGACACGGACAAGCCGAAAAATCTCATCTACGTGCAGGAAGGCTACGCGCGCTCGACGATTCGCGAGATTTCGGAAGTCAGCGCGGCGGTGCGCGGGCTTCAGAGAGGTTATATGATTCACCGCGTCTGTTTTCCGCACGAGCTGAACGAGGAAATTTCCAGACTCTACCACGGCTACACCGGCGCGGCGGCTGACGCTCACGGCTGAGAATAAAGGGGCGAATCTCTGGTGATTTATATATTGTTGCGCTACAATTCCAGCAAAGTTAGAGTTTCGGAGAACAGCGAAAATTACGCGGAAAATGCGGGAGAATTTTAACGATTCCGTAACCGTCCGAAATCGCCCGAAACGATAGACTTTTACCGATGCCGATTCACGACACGCAAGCGACGGAAATTCACGAATCGCACGCGCCCGAAATTCAGAAGGCGTTCGACTACCCGTTTAACGTCCGCGACGTTCCCGCAGAGGAAATCCACGAAGGTCGCTACCTCACGCGTTTCGCCCGCACGCCCGAAGAAATCGACGCCGCGCTGCGCCTGCGCTTTACGGTTTTCAACCTGGAATTGAACGAAGGGCTGGAATCGTCCTTCCTGACCGAGCGCGACGAGGACGAGTTCGACCAGACCTGCCATCACCTGATTGTGATTGAAAAATCCTCGAACACGCTCGTCGGCACATACCGGCTGCGCACCGTCGAGCAGGCGAAAAGCGCGCGCGGATTTTATTCGGCAAACGAATTTAAAATCGAGGATTTGCCGCCGCAGATTATCAATCAGTCGCTGGAAATCGGGCGCGCCTGCATCGCCCGCGAGCATCGCAACTCGCGCGTGCTTTTCCTGCTCTGGAAAGGCTTGGCTCTGTATTCGATTCTGAAAAACAAGCGTTATCTTTTCGGCTGCTGCTCGCTGTTTACGATGGACTGCACGGAAGGGAAAAAGGCTCTCCGGCAGCTCGTCCGCGACGGATTTTTTCACGAAACCTTCCGCGTCGCGCCGCGCGAGGAATGCGCCTGCCAGCCCGAGGATTTTCTGACCGCGGATTCCGTCGAAGAAATCGAGCTGCCGAAGCTGTTTTTCACCTATCTGCGCATCGGCGCGAAAGTCTGCGGCGAGCCGGTCATCGACCGCCATTTCAAAACCATAGACTTTTTCGTCATCTTCGACGCGACGACCATCGAGCCGCGCTATTATCAAATGTTTTTCAGCCAGTTTGAACACTTAAAAAAATAACGGGCGCGAGACGACGAAAGATGAATTGGTCTTAACTCTGTTCTGCGGGCTAAAATGACCTGAATTATGAAAACGGAGCAAAAGATAAAAGTCACAAACGACAGCTCTTCATTCCTCACGCTTTGGCTTGAGCCCTGGGGCGAAGATTACGGAATGTTTCCTAACGAAGAGTTTGAGATTATCGCCGCTGAAGCCGAAGATAAATTCTGCTTTCATATCTTCTATGCCGAAAATGGTATCCAAGCGTATGCGGAAGGCGACGCTAAATACGTCGCCGTTCGTCAAGACGGAAAACTGTTATCCTGCGGACACAATCGTCAGGAGAAAGTTTGAATCAAGGATAATCCGAAGGCGGCGGCAGCCATTCGCCTCTGCTCGCCCGCAGCAATTTTGTTAATCTTTATAGAAGAATTTCTATGAAATACGCGCGTGCAATAATTCGTCTCATCGCTTTTCTCGTCGCTACGTTCGGCTCATACGGCGCGTGGTTTTTCACGGTTTACTTCATTCCGAACAAGCTTTACTGGCGGCAGCTTATTTTTAATCTGTGGGCGCGTGCTTTCGTCAGGATTTCGGGAATGAAAATCGAAGTCGTCGGAACGCCGCCCGAAGCGCCGTTTTTTCTCGTCTCCAATCATCTCGGCTACACCGACATTCCGCTGCTGCGCGCCGCGACGGGCGGCGTTTTCGTCGCCAAAGGCGAGATTCAGGGCTGGTTTCTCGGCGGGCGAATCGTCAGCGATATGGGCAATATTTTCGTCAACCGGCAGAATCGCCGCGATATTCCGCGCGCGGGCGCGCAGATTCTGGAACGCTTAAGCGAGGGCGAAGGCGTGATTGTTTTTCCCGAAGGCACGAGCACAAAAGGCGAGACGGTTCACAAATTCAATTCCTCGTTTCTGGAATTTGCCGCGCGCAACGATTTGCCCGTTCATCACGTTTCAATCACCTATCGCACGCCGGGCAACAATCCGCCCGCCAGCTCAATCTGCTGGTGGCATCCCGAAGACACGCTCATCGGGCATCTGTGGAAGCTGTTTCAGATTCCCGAATTCGAGGCGATTGTCACCTTCGGCGACGAGCCGGTTCGAGGCGCGAACCGCAAGGAACTGGCGCGCGAGCTTTGGGAAAAAGTCAGCGAGAGATTCGTGCCGGTGCTTTAGAGATTTTCCGGCGTCTTTAAAGTAAACAAAAATGAAATTGAAAATAATTTTTCTCATTTTAACGGTTTCCTCAGTCTGCGCCCGGCTTTGTCCCGCGCAGACTGAAAATCCGCGGAAAGCCGTCCTGTTTGATAAATTTCTCGAACAACCGTTCGGCTCAACAATCGCAAGAATCGATAATTTTGTTGTGCATCTTTCGTATAATCCGAATTCTGACGGTTATGTAGTCATTTATCCTGAAAAGAACTCGATGAAGCAGAATTTCAGGCGCGAGAAAAGACTCAAGGAGAGTATTATTAACCG
>JALZHR010000175.1 GCA_030860665.1 Acidobacteriota bacterium | reverse complement strand
CGCCGTTCTGGTGCGTGACGTGACCGGCAATCGTGATGTTGTCGATGCCTCGATTCTGCCTCGTCTTAAAGTTTCCGGCGCGGCGATTGCGGCATTCGGCAGTCGCCGTTCTGTCCGTCGCTTTAACGATTTTTATCTGCCTGTTCTGCGTAACGCACGGGAATTCCTGCGCGAAGCCCGCGCCAGCGGCGGCGAAAAGTATAAAAAAGCCGCCGACTATAATTGCTCTAACGAAACCGGGAATCATTATTTTGCCACTCCTTGAAAATCAGTTATTTATTATTAAAAGGACTATCAAATAACCGCGTCAGCTTTATTACGGAATAGCGGCGGCTCGTGAAAAAATCGTCACGAGTCGCGCGCGCAATAATCAACTTTTCAAAAAAAATCAAAGGGATTTTTTTAGACAGTCCGGGAATGGAGTCGGAAAAGACGGTTTCGGAGAATAAATTTCAGATTTTTTTTTCGGCTTCCTTCATCAGCCGCGCGACGTGAAAGATGTAATGAAAGCCGGAGACGAAGGCTAAAAGCACGACGATAAAGTAAGTGACGGGCAGAAAAAACCTGTAGCCGGAAACGGCGGCGAACAAAATCAGAACGACCGCGCCGACCTGCACGAGCGTGCTCAGTTTCCCGAGCCACGACGGCTTAAAGCCGTGAAATCCGGTCATAATATTGATTGCGCCCGCCACCGCGATAATCAGCACGTCGCGCCCGATGACGGCGGCGGTCACCCAGAACGGCACGCGATACTGCGGCTCCAGCACGTTCGGCAGCGTCAGAATAATAAAGGCGGTCGTCATCAGCAGCTTGTCGGCAATCGGGTCGATGATTGTGCCGAGCTCGGATTCCTGTTTGAAGCGGCGGGCGACAAAGCCGTCGACGCCGTCCGAAACGCCCGCGACGATAAAGGCAAGCAAAGCCAGTCCGATATACTCGTAAAAAAGCAGGCTGGCGAAGACGGGAATCAGCGCCATTCGCAGAAAGGTCAATAGATTGGGAATGGTTATGATGCTTGACATTTGGACGACGGTCTTCGGTCTTTGGTCTTTGGTCTTTGGTCTTTATTTTTTTATAACTTAACTGGAATAAAAAAAGCAAAGACCAAAGACCAAAGACCCAAAGACCATTTTCGCAATTAACTGCGACGCAGTTCTATCACAGAGATTTCGGGCGGGCATTGATAGCGGACGGGCAGGACGACCGTGCCGATGCCGCGCGTGATGTAGACCTGCGTATTCTGGCGGCGATGCAAGCCGCTGGAAAGACGGCGGCGCGGCAGAATTCTTTTTTCCTCGTCGCGCAGCTTGACCTGACCGCCGTGCGTGTGACCGCTGAGCATCAAATCGACGTTATATTGCGCCGCGCGCCGGATGATTTGCGGATTATGCGCCAGCAATAATTTGAATTCATCTTCCTTCGAGCCGTGCAGCGCCGCGCGCACGTCGGTTTTTCCGACCATCAAATCGTCAACACCGGCGAGCCAGATGCGCGCGCCACGCGCCGCGAAGCGAAAGCCCTCGTTGATTAAAAGATTGATTCCCTCGCCGCGAAACAGGTGCGTGACCAGCTCGGCGTCCGTCCAGTGGTCGTGGTTGCCGAGACAGGCGTAAATCCCGTGTTCCGCCTTCAGCTGCGCCAGAGCTTCGGCGACCGGCGCGATGTATTCGCTTTCGTGCGAGACGTAATCGCCCGTCAGCACGAACATATCCGGTTTTAAGCGATTGGAAACCTCGACGACGCGCAGGATGTGTTCGAGCCCGGTAAAAGGGCTGTGATGAATGTCCGAGAGATGCACCAGACGAAAGCCGTCCAGCTCTTTCGGCAGGCGGCGGAGCTTGATTTTGACGTGTTCGACGGAAATCGAATTGGCTTCCGCCAGCGCCTCGCGCGCCAGCTGCGACAGCCCGCTCGCCAGCGTCCGCAGCGGCTTGTCGGAAGCGACCGCCGCCGACAGCTTTTGAGACAGTTTCACTCTTCCCGTTCCCGAATTTCTCATTTGCAAATGTTAGATGTTGAAAAACTTAGGTCTGACCGCCCGAAAATTATAGCTAATAAAGCGGAAAAGTGAAAAAGTGAAAAGGTGAAAAAGTTTGGCTGATTATTATTCAACCCGCCTTTTTCACTCTTTCAGACTTTCGCTTTTTCACTCTTTCACTCTTTCACTTTTCACGCTTTTGCTTTTTTACTTTTTCACTTTTCCACTTTAAAATCTCCACACCAGTGGCACTAATACAATCACGACGATGAAAACAATCACGGTCAGGAGCGAGCCGATTTTGACGAAATCGAAAAAGCGATAGCGTCCGGGCGTGTAAACGAGCACGCACGCGGGTTCGAGCGGCGTCAGGAACGAGCACGACGCGGCGTAGGTGACGGCGACGGCAAACGTGCGCGGGTTCAAGCCGAGCACGACCGCCGTTTTCACCGCGACCGGCAGAACGACGAGCGCGGCGGCTTGATTCGACATCGGCTGCGTCAGCGCGACCGTCAGAATAAAAAATCCAGCCATCACCGCCGTCGCGCCGTATTCGCCGAAATAAGTCTGAATCAAGCCCGCCAGATAAACGTCCGCTTTCGTCTCTTCCATCGCCACGCCGAAGCTCATCATACAGGCGATTAAAACCAGCAGGCGAAAATCAATCAGATTGTAAAGCTCCGTGTGGCGAACCGTCTGCGTCGCCAGCAGCAGCAGCACACCGAGCAGCACCGCCACCGCCAGCGGAATGTCGTAGCCCGTCACGATTTTCGACAACGACAACGCCAGGAACAAGCCGAAGGCGGCAATCGCCCATTTGCGTTTTTCCGTGCGCATATTGCTGGTCGAGACTTCTTCGAGAAACAGCAAGTCGCCGCCCGACACCAGCGGCTCGATGTTCGCGCGCCTGCCCTGCACGAGCAGAACGTCGCCGAAGCGAAGCGGCATCGTGCTCAGCTTTTCAAAAATCGTCTCGTTGTGGCGCGTCGCCGCCAGCACGGTCAAATCGGAGCGGTTGCGAAAACGCGAGCTTTTCAGGCTCTGCCCGACCAGAAACGAATCGCGCATTATCATCACCTCGAAAAGCTCGATTTCGCCGCCTTCCAGCACGCGGTCGTTCAATTTGAAATCGGGTTTGATTTCCAGTCCGGCTTCCGATTTGATGCGGAGAATGTCGGCGATTTTTCCCTCGACAATCAGCAAATCGTTCAGCTCGATGCGTTCCTGCGAGCTGGGCGCGATTTTTTCTTCCTTGCCGCGAATGATGCCGAGCACGTTCAAATCCAGCTCGCGGTTGATGTCGGCTTCGTTCAGCGTCTTGCCGATGAGGTGCGAGCCGGGCAGAACGATAACTTCCGAGATATACTCGCGGATTTGATACTGGTCGGTGAAAGATTCCTCGCCGCCGCGCGCGGGCAGCAGGCGCAAGCCCACGACGAGCATATAGAGCAATCCGGCGAACAGCGCCGCGACGCCGACGCTCGTCAGCTCGAACATCGAAAAAGGCTCTAATAAAGGCTTGATGTGCTCGGGAAAATCCCGGCTCTCCTGATAGCGCGAAAGCGCGCTGCTGACAGCCAGGTTCGTCGAAGTTCCGATAAGCGTGCAGCTTCCGCCTAAGATTGCGCCGAAAGCCAGAGGCATCAGCAGTTTCGACGGCGGAATCTTCGCGCGCTCAGCCAGACCGATGACGACGGGCAGGAACATCGCCGTCGTCGTCGTATTTTTCAGCACCGAGGCGCAAGCCGCCGCGACGACCATTATCAGCGTCGTCAGCAGGAACTCGCTGTGCCCGGCAACGCGGTAAAGCCTGCGCCCGATTAAATCGACCAGCCCGGTTTTGACCAGCCCGCCCGTCAGGACGAAAAGCCCTCCGATGGTGATGATAATGTTGTCGCCAAAGCCCCGCAAGCCTTGCTGTACATCCAAAATACCGGACATTATCAAGCCGATAACCAGAATGATGCCGACTACATCGACGGGGAGCTTCTCGGTCGCAAAAAGCACAAGGGCAACCA
>JALZHR010000160.1 GCA_030860665.1 Acidobacteriota bacterium | reverse complement strand
AAGGCTAAAGGCGAAAGTTCGGAAATTGGCTTTACTTTATCCTTTATCCTTTATCCTTTCGAGAGCGCCCTTGCTGACGCGCGGGCTTCTGCCTGGATTGATTCTGCACCGAAACTGCTTAAAATTTTTGACATTTGGTGCAAAGCCGGTACTTCCTTACTTTCGCCTTTCGCCTTTCGACTATTCCCGCTCTTTTTCTCCGATGATGAGCGTCGGAACCATTCCGCCGCCCGAAGAGACGTTGGCTAATTCGCTGGAAGAAAGCCGCGTGAAAGCCGAGCCGACCTTGCCGTCGAACAAAAGCGGGTCGAGGTCGACGAGCTGTTCATACATATGGATTTGCCCGCTGTCGTCCACATACGGGAAGATTTCCTTCGACGTCTGCACGCGTTCCTGCACCAGATAATCGCCGTCGGCGAGCGCCGCCTGAATGGCTTCGTCCCACTCGCCCGCGTCGGAGTTCCAGCCGATATAGATGCCGTGCCCGCCGTAATCGTCGTTCGGCTTTAAAACTAATTTGCCCGAATTGGCGCGCGTCCATTCGACCAAATCTATCTCCGCGCCCTGATAGACGGTTTTTTCCTCGCGGAATTTTCGCGTCCACGGCACGTGCGCGTGAATCGCCTGCAATTCGGCTTCGTCGAATAATCCGGCGTATCTTTCGTTGGTCAAAACGGCGAAAATCGCTTTTTTGTGAACGAGCTTGGAGCGAAAGCTGTTGACCATACAAATCGCTCCGGCGCGATAGGCGTCGAGCAGCGCCGGGTAATCGTTCATAATCGGCAGATATTCGTTGACCAGCAGGCGTTTATAAACGATGTCGATTTCCACGCCTTTATAAATCAGCCTGCCGCCGGAAAATTCCAGTTGCTGCGGCGCACAAATCAGAGAAGTGTAGCCCTGCCCTTCAAAATAATCCTTGAACAGCTCGAATTCCTTCTGCGTCGGCAAATCCTCCAAATCGACAATCGCAATCACCGGGTTTCTTTCCGGCTGGTGTCCCAGAAATTCTTCGTAAGCCGTCAGCAGAACCTGAAGCATCTGCGGGCGACCGTCAAAAGCCCGCACGTCGTATTTTTCCGTAAACTGCCGCATCACCGGCAGATTCATAAAAATCTCGCTCGCCGAATCGGCGTAGGCGATTCCCGCCGGGCTTTCGCCGTTCAGCTCGACGTAGGAATAAGCGCTGTCGGTCAGAAATGAATCGAGGCGCGCCGTCGGCGAGACCTGCCGGTATTTCGGGTCGATGGCTACCAGCTCGCGCTCGATTTCGGTGATTCCCAGCTCGTCCAGAATTTCCTCCGATTCGACCGCCGCGTCCTTCACCTTTTGCAGCGCGCTCCAGACGGTTTCGCAGATGCCGACCACGCGCGCCCAGTCCGCTTCGGTCACAAAATGCGGGCGCAAGTAAGGCGACAGGCGGCGACCGCCGAAAATCAGGCGGTTTCTCTCCAAGCCTTCGTCCAGAGCCTGGCGCGACTGCTGGCGCAAATCGAAATCTTCCAGAAGTTGATTGTAATAAGCAACGGCTTCTTTTAGCATAATGTTTAGTTTGTGAATAAAACGGAAATCGAGCTGTAAAAGCTCGCAATCGAATCGTCGCTCCCGTTTTGAATCTGCTTTCTGATTTTGTTGAACGGGAACGCGGCGTTGCCGTCGGAAAACGAGATGCCCAGCCCGTATTCGGTTATCCGCCATTCGCCGCCGTAATTCAGACGAATGCACTCGCCGAGAAAAGAACCCAGAATACCGGACAGCTTTTCCACGCTCGCCTCGTCCCAATCGTGGCGGTTGCGCTCGATATAACCGTCCAGCCACGCGACCGATTCCTCATTATAGCCGAGATTCTGCGCCTCGAACGTTTTCAGAACCAGCGCGGCGTTGGCTTTTATCGCTTCTAAATTATTCATATTTTATGCGAATCCGCGTAGATTTTAACATCATCAATTTTGACGCCGCCGATTTTCGCTCGTTTTCGGCAAATTTCACTCGTTTTAGCCGATTGTACATTCGTTTTAGGCGATTGTACATTCGTTTTCGACGATTTTTATTCGTTTTAGGCGATTGTTCATTCGTTTTAGGCGATTGTTCATCCGTTTTCGGCAGATTTCATCCGTTTTTCTCGATTTTCACTCGTTAGAAGCGATTTATCAGCCGTCAGAGACAATTTTCACCCGTTAGAGACGTATTTTCACTCGTTAGAAGCGATTTTCACCCGCCGATTCGGAAATTTTAGCGGGACAATCTCAGGATTGTCTCGAATTCGTCGCGCGTCAGGGGCATCACGGACAGGCGCGACTGCTTTATCAAAGCGATGTTTTCCAGCGATTTCTCGGCTTTGATTTCGTCCAGCGTGACCGCTTTCGGAAATTTTTCGACGGGTTTAATTTCAACCGCGACCCATTTTTCGTCGGTCG
Source organism: Acidobacteriota bacterium (assembly GCA_030860665.1). Taxonomy (GTDB): domain Bacteria; phylum Acidobacteriota; class Blastocatellia; order Pyrinomonadales; family Pyrinomonadaceae; genus JALZHR01. The sequence continues at coordinate 16,058 of JALZHR010000160.1, read as the reverse complement.
GGTCGGGAAATTCCTCGCGCGAGACTTCCGCCGCGCCGACCACCGCTTTGTCCGAAACCGAATGATAAAAAAGAACCTTGTCGCCCGCCCGCATCGCGCGCAAATTGTTTCGCGCCTGAAAATTGCGGACGCCCGTCCAGTCGGTTTTGCCTTCTTTCAGAAAATCGTCGAAGGAATATTTTTCCGGCTCCTGTTTGACTATCCAGTAATTCATCTTTTTTCAGCAGATGCGGCGATACCTGGCTTCATACAGCGACAAAACGCCGTGACAGACCAGCCCGACGGCGGTGATAAACAAAAGCGTTTTGCCGTAATAGGTCTGCGCCAGCGCCGCCAGCGCGCCGTCCAAACCGGCGGCGTCGTTCGGGTCGTGACTTATCGCCGCCGTCATAAAAAAATATCCGACCAAGCCCAAAAGCAGAGCGCGCGCCGTAAAGCTCAGAACGCCGAGCACGGTGATGATTCGCCGGTGACCTTCGGCGGCGGAAAACAGTCGGAAATTCTCCTTGTATTTTCCCGTCACGCCGCTGTAGCATTCGTGAACGCCCGCGCCGACGACGAACAGACCGATTAAGAACATAAACGACGCGCCGAGCGGCAAAGCCAGCAAAATGGCGGCAAACGTGCGCGGAATCTCGCCGTTGCGGTCGGTAATCTGTTCCGCCACGAGCAACTGCCACGCCGTATAAGCCAAGCCGAGATAAAAACAGCCGACTATACCAGCGACGACTCTTTTAATAATTCCCTGCCAGCCGCCGCCCGCGTTATCGACATCGACCGCGCCGCGCAGGACGTTCCAAAGCCCGTGCCCGATTGCGCCGACGATAAAAATTATCAAAACCCATTTGCCGAAGCGCGCCCGCGCAATCGTTTCCAGCGCGCCCGACGGGTCGGCTAATTCGCCGCCCTGCTGCCCGGTCGCCACCATCAAGGCGAGGATTCCGATGACGATAAAAATAAAACCCTTCGTGTAAAAACCGAACTGCGCCAGCTTTTTAACGTATGGATGTCGGATGACTTCTTCGGCGGCTTTGACCGTCTCCTCGATTTTCTCGCCGACCGTCTGCGGCGGCGATTGCAATTCCGGTGAGGTTTCTATTTCTTTCATCTTTACAACCGTTCAAATCGCAGCCCGCGCGCGGCGGGAAAATTTTTCGCCGAAAATCGGCGCGCCGCCGCTTAAGATTTTTTCTGCGCGGCGGCGGCTTTTCTGTTCAGCCATTTCGCCCAGCGCTCGATATACGGGCGCAGCGGCTTGAAGAGCTTGGCGCGGCGGCTGTTCTGGTTTTGCTTTTCGCTCCAAGCTCTCAGGTTCTTTTCCGCATACTGGCGCACCTGCGGCTCGATGTTGGTTTTCTTGACCGAATGTCGCAGGGTCAAAAAATAATGCTGACCGACGAGCGAGAAAAGCAGCCCGGCGAGATTGCTTTTAAAAGCCGATTTCGCCATCCAGCGCTTGGTGAAATTTTCGGTCGGCTGAAGCAGCGCGCCCGCCGAAATTTCCAGAAAAGCCGCTTTGGTCGCCGCGCGCGGGTGATACAGTCCCGGCAAATCGCCGGTCGGGACGGGCGCGTTTTTCAACTGCGGATGCTTGACGAAATCGACGATTCTGACCTTTTCCAGCCCGCGCAGATGCTCCGCCGGCAGGCTGCGCAGGACTTTATTAATCGTTTCCTCGGCGTCCTTCGGCAGCTCGATGGTCGCCTGGTTCTCTATTTTAATTTTCGTTTCTCTGGCAGGCTTCTGTCCTGCGGTTTCGATTGCCATAATTCTATGTGTAAATTGTAAATCGTAAATCGCGAATAGTAAATTCAGCGCTTTGCACCAAAAATGCTTAAAATTTCAGACTTTTGGCGCAAAGCCTAAATTCAGCCACATATATCACGACGAGTGTGGCGGAAAAACGACACCGCGCCGACGCGAAAAGGCGAAAAATAAAGCGTTTGCGGTGTTTGGCGGATTGGCATAGGCGTTGCTTTTATTTTTTCGCTTATGCAGCAACAAATGCAGACCACACTCGCCCGACCCGTAAAAACCAGCGGCACGGGCTTGCACACCGGAGTTTCGGTCAACCTGGCTTTGAAGCCCGCGCCGGAAAATACCGGCTATATTTTCGTCCGCACGGATTTGGACAATTTCGAGATTCCCGCGTCGGTCGAATACGTTTCGCTGTGCAGCTACGCGACGACGCTTTTGCGAAAAGGCGTCGTGCTTTCGACCTGCGAGCACCTGTTGTCGGCGCTGCGCGGCTGCGGCGTGGATAATTGCTTTATCGAGCTGGACAATATGGAAATCCCGATTATGGACGGCTCGAGCGAAAACTTCGTCGAGCTGATAGAGCGAGCCGGAATCGCGCGCCAGCCCGCGCCGCGCCGTTTTTTGCAGATTCGGGAAAAAGTCGCTTTCGAGCAGGGCGACAAATGGATGAGCATCGAGCCGTCGGACGCGTTTGAAGTCGAATGTATGATTGATTTTCCGCACCCGTTTATCCGGCAGCAATCTTTTCGTTTTGAAATGGTTAACGGCTCGTTCGGAAAGGAAATCGCCTCGGCGCGTACGTTCGGCTTTACGACCGAAATCGAGATGCTCAGAAAAGCGAATCTCGCGCTCGGCGGCTCGCTCGACAACGCGATTGTGCTGACGCCCGACGGTATGCTCAACGAAAATCCGCTCCGCTTTCAGGACGAGTTCGTGCGCCACAAGATTCTCGACATCATCGGCGATTTCGCCCTGCTGGGAATGCCCGTGCGCGGAAAAATCAAGGCGTATAAAAGCGGTCACGCCCTTCACGCCGCGCTGATGAGCAAACTGCTGAAAACCGAATCGGCGTGGCGAATTGTCGAAAACGAGGCGGCTTTCTCGCTTTTATAAACGGCGCGAATTCGGGTAAGCGGAATTAGCTACAGAGAACAAAGAGATAAGGAATTACCAGCGGTGACAGGATAAACAGGGATTACAAAGAATCATTTTCTTATGCCTGTAAATCCTGTTATCCCTGTTAATTCCCTTCTTGAATTTCTCTGTGCGCTCTGTGGCTGAATTTCTTCTTGCTTTAGCAGTGAAGTTTGTTTTATCGTCGGAATATGAAAACGGCGCAGCAACCGGAGACGAGCGATTTTGCCGAAAAGACTTTTTCGATTCGGCGCGTCTCGGATAATTGTCAGGAAAAAGAATCCGCCGTCGAAACCGACACGCTCGCCATCGAAGAGCCGCTCGAAATTCGTCTCGGATTTACCGGAGAAGACGGCGAATTCGGGCACAAAGCCGTTTCCGTCACGATGCGCACGCCGGGAAACGATTTCGAGCTTGCCGCCGGATTTCTTTTCACCGAAGGTGTTCTTTCCGACGGAAATCAGATTTCGTCAATCAAACACTGCGGCGCGAGATTCGGTCAGTTAAAAAACACGGTGCGCGTCGATTTGCAGCCCGGCGTCCGAATCAATCTGAAAAAAATCGAGCGAAATTTTTATACGACTTCGAGCTGCGGCGTCTGCGGCAAAAGCTCGATTGAGGCGCTGGAAACCGGCGCGAAACGAATTAAACGAAGCGATTACCCGCAAGTCTCGCCCGCCGCGATTTACCGGCTGCCCGAAAAACTGCGGCGGGCGCAGAAAGTTTTCGACCACACGGGCGGGCTGCACGCAGCCGCCATCGCGGACGCGCGCGGAAATTTAATCGAGCTGCGCGAAGACGTCGGTCGCCACAACGCGGTCGATAAATTAATCGGCGCAAAGTTTCTGGCAAACGAAATTCCGCTTCTTACGGATAAAATTCTTTTTCTGAGCGGGCGCGCCAGCTTCGAGCTGGTGCAGAAAGCCGTGATGGCGCGGATTCCGGTCATCGCGGCGGTCGGCGCGCCGTCGAGTCTCGCCGTCGATGCCGCCGCGGAATTCGGCGTCACGCTGCTCGGTTTCGTCCGCGAAAATCGTTTTAATGTTTACACCGGATTTGAAAGAATCGTTCCTGCTGAAGAAATTAAAAAATTATGAAATCCGAACACGGCAATACAAATTCGGAATTTTCCGGCGGCGACGTCGGCAATCTGGAAGTCGGCGAAATAAAAAACACCGCCGCCGGAATCTATGCGATTACCGACACGCTGAAAAACACTTACGGGAAAATGGGTGTCGTGCGCGGCACGCGCGCGCTGCTCAAGCTGAATCAGAAAGGCGGAATCGACTGCCAATCCTGCGCGTGGGCTGACCCGGAAGAGCATCGGACGTTTGCCGAATTCTGCGAAAACGGCGCGAAGGCGATGGCGGACGAAGGCACGCTCGAAAGAGCCGACCCGGAATTTTTCGCCCGCTACAGCGTCGCCGAATTGTCCGCGCAGACCGACCAATGGCTCAACGCGCAGGGACGCCTGACGCACCCGTTGATTTTGCGCGAGGGCGCTACGCACTACGAGCCGGTTTCGTGGGAAGACGCCTTTCAGTTGATTGCAGACGAATTGAATTCTCTCGCCACGCCCGACGAAGCCGTTTTCTACACTTCGGGCAGAACGTCGAACGAAGCCGCGTTTCTTTATCAATTATTCGCCCGCCAGTTCGGGACGAGCAATCTGCCGGACTGCTCGAATATGTGTCACGAATCGACCAGCGTCGCCCTGACCGAATCAATCGGACTCGGCAAGGCGAGCATCCGGCTGGAAGATTTGGAAGACACGGATTTAATCATCATCATCGGGCAGAATCCCGGCACGAACGCGCCGCGAATGATGTCTTCGCTGCAAAAAGCCAAACAGAACGGCGCGCGGATTATCGCCGTCAACCCGATGCCTGAAGCGGGACTGATGAATTTCGTCAACCCGAACCCGCAGCACTATTCAAATCCTTTGAAATTTCCCGTCGATGTTCTCTCGCATCACGCGACGCCGCTGGCTGATTTGCATCTGCCCTTGCGCATCGGCGGCGATATGGCGGTTTTGAAGGGAATGATGAAGGCTCTGCTCGAAAAGGAAAAGCAGAATCCCGGCGCGGTTTTCGACCGTAAATTCATCGAGGAAAAAACTTCCGACTTCGACGAATTCATCGCAAATCTGGAAAACATCTCGTGGTCGGACATTCTCGAACAAAGCGGCTTGACGCGCGCGCAAATCGACGAAGCCGCCGAAATATACGCAAACGCCAGCCGCGTCGTCACCTGCTGGGCGATGGGCGTGACGCAGCACAAGCACGCCGTCGATACGATTCAGGACATCGTCAATCTGCATTTATTGCGCGGAAATATCGCGCGACAGGGCGCGGGATTATGCCCGGTGCGCGGTCATTCCAACGTGCAGGGCGACCGTTCGATGGGCATCTGGGAAAAAATGCGCGACGATTTTCGCGCCAATCTCGAACGCGAATTTAATTTTAAAACGCCGGAAAAAGACGGCTTCGATACGGTCGAAGCCATTTTAGCGATGCACGAAGGGCGCGCGAAAGTCTTTTTCGCGATGGGCGGAAATTTTCTGAGCGCGACGCCCGACACGCATTACACGGCTGACGCCCTGCGAAACTGCAACCTGACCGCGCAGGTTTTGACGAAGCTCAACCGGACGGCTCTCGTCACGGGCAGAAAATCGCTGATTCTGCCGTGTCTCGGACGCTCGGAAAAAGATTTTCAAAACGGCGCGGAGCAATTTGTCTCGACCGAAAACACGATGCTCCAGGTGCAGGCGTCGAAAGGGATTTTCGAGCCGGTGTCCGGGCATCTCAGAAGCGAGCCGTGGATTGTCGCGCGGCTGGCAAAGGCGGTTCTGGGCGAAAAAACGACGGTCGACTGGGACGCGATGATTTCCGATTACGACCGCATCCGCGAGGCGATTTCGCGCGTCGTCAAGGGCTGCGAAAATTACAATGAGAAAATCCGTAAGCCCGGCGGTTTTTATATGCCGAACCCGCCGCGCGAGGGCAGATTTCCGAACAAAGCGGGCAAGGCGCTTTTCAAGCCGAGCGCCCTGCGCCGCGTCGAGCTGAAAGCGGATGAATTGTTGATGACGACGATTCGCGCGCACGACCAGTTCAACACGACCGTTTACGAGCACAACGACCGTTATCGCGGCATCAAAGGCTCGCGCCGGGTGATTTTTATGAACGAAGCCGACATCGCCGCGCGTGATTTGCAGGAAGGTCAGGTTGTCGATTTGACGAGCTATTTTACGGACGGCGAGCGGCGAGCCGAAAAATTCATCGTCGTTTCGTATCCGATTCCGCCGAGATGCGCGGCGACCTATTTTCCCGAAACGAACGTGCTCGTCCCGGTCACGAGCACGGCGGAAAAAAGCAACTGCCCGACTTCAAAGCTCGTCGTCATCACGGTTGCGCCGCACCTGGAGAACGGCGAAAAAGTTTTCGCGGGCGAATTTAAAATCAATGCAAAACGCAAAATGCAAAATGCAAAATGGAAGGATTAATTTAATTTTTGAATCTTAAATCCTAATATTTTGCATTTTGCATTTTGCGTTTTGCATTTACTTACATTTATAGCCCGCAGCGAAAACGTCCGATTCTTCCGGGTTGGAAGGATTGTAGCAGACGACCGCCTGACCGCCCGACGGGAAATCGCGCTGGACGTCGCCGTCTTTTTCCGAATAGCCTTCGTAGGTTTTGCCGCCGACCGTGTAGCGATAGTCGATTTCGGTTTCGACGCTCGTCTTCGTGGTTTTTTTCGTTTTGTTCGAACTGGTTTTGCGGCGGCTGGTTTTGGTGTCGCGGTCGATGGCGACGCGCGCGATTTGCCCGGTCGTCTCGGCGGTTAAATTCGAGCTGCATCCGAGATTGACCAGCGCGAAAACCGTCGTCGTCGTCCCGGCGATAAGTATTTTGTTTATTAATTTCATTTTCATAAGTTGTGCAAAAACGCAATTTTACAACATCCGCCGCCGCGTTTGCCAAAGCGCCGCACTTTATTCGTTCGGGTGTAAAGGCGTTTGAATCGGCGGGCGGAAAATTGAATAATCGAAATCGGCGATGACGACGAATTTTACAGGCTACGTGCTGGCGGGCGGAAAATCTTCGCGGATGAAGACGGACAAAGCCTTTCTGAAAATCGGCGGCGAAACGTTTCTCGAACGCGCCGTAAATGCGCTCTCGCCCGTCTGCGAAAACCGCGTAAAAATCGTTATCAACGAGAAACAGAAGACGAAATTTGAAGAAAGCCTCCCGTCGCTCGATTTCGTTTTCGACCATTTTCCCGAACGCGGCGCGCTCGGCGGCATTCACGCGGCGCTGAAAGACTGCGAAACCGAATTTGCGATAATTCTGGCTTGCGATTTGCCGCTCGTCAGCGCCGGAGCGATTGAAATTCTGACGAAAATTGCTCTGTCAGACACGACTGCCGCAGTCGTCCCCAGACAATCCGACCAAAGAGCGCAGCCGCTGTGCGCCGCTTATCGCGTCAAAGATTGCCTGCCGCCGCTCGAGAATCTAATCGCCGAAAAAACTTCCGCGCCCGCGCGCGAATTTCTGCGGCTCATTCCTGCGCGCTTCGTCGAGCAAAAAGAACTATCGGACGACGAAAGACTTTTTTTCAACGTCAATCATCCGGCTGATTTCGCTTCAATCGGTTCAGATTAAAAAAGACCCGAAAAAAATTTACTCGTTCCAGTCCGGCGTGTGAAAAATTCCCTCTTTGTCGATTCTCTGATAAGTGTGCGCGCCGAAAAAGTCGCGCTGCGCCTGAATCAGGTTTGCCGGCAGGCGTTCCGAGCGAAAAGCGTCGAAATAAGCCAGCGCCGACGAGAGACACAGCGCCGGAACGCGGCTTTCGGTGAATTTGGCGGCAATGTCGCGCCAGTCTTCGCGGTTTTTGTTTAGGATTTCGGCGAAACGGTCGTCTAAAATCAGATTCGGCAATTCGGGATTTTCGGCGAAAGCGCGACGTATTTCTTCCAATAAAGTCGAGCGGATAATGCAGCCGCCGCGCCAGATTTTGGCGATTTCCGACAAATTCAGAGCGTAATTTTTTTCTTTTGAAGCCGTCTGTAAAAGCGACAGCCCTTGCGCGTAGGTGACGATAAACGAGCTTAAAAGGGCGTTTTTCAGCTGCTCGACGAATTCGGGAAAATTTTCGGCGGACGACCGGCGCAAATCCGCGTTTTTCCGCTCGTCGGCTTCGTTTCCGATTGTTTCGCCGGAGGATTTCGCCGCGATTTCGCCGATGATTTCCTTGTGCTGCTCGCTGACGACGGTTTCCACTTCCTGTTTTGCCAGTTCCGCTTTCAAATCGTGCTGCGGCTCGCTGGAAACCGTTTCGCCGTCTGCCGACCGCTGACCGCTAACCGCTGTTAGCTGCCCGTCGTATTTTTTCGCAATCAGGACGCGCGCTTCTTTCTGCGCCGAAATCTGGCGCATCGCGACCGCCGCGTCAATCGTCGGAATCGGCACGCCGAAATCCATCGCCGCCTGCGAAGTCCATTTGCCCGTTCCCTTCTGCGCGGCTTTGTCGAGAATCATCTCGACCAGCGGCTTGCCGGTTTCCACGTCGATTTTGCGCAAAACTTCAGCCGTGATTTCGACCAGAAAGGAATTCAATTCCGAATCGTTCCAGCGGGCGAAAGTTTCGCTCATCTGCGCGTAATTCATCTTCAGAACGCGGAGCATAAAATCGTAGGTTTCCGCTAAGATTTGCATCAAGCCGTATTCGATGCCGTTGTGAACCATCTTGACGAAATGCCCGGCGCTGGAATTTCCCATATAAGCGACGCACGGCTCGCCGCCGACTTTTGCGGCGACGGCTTCAAAAATCGGGCGTACGTGCTCGTAAACCTCGCGCCTGCCGCCGGGCATTATGCTCGCGCCGCGACGCGCGCCTTCCTCGCCGCCCGAAACGCCGACGCCGATAAATTCGATGCCCCGGTCAGCCAGCAGAATCTCGCGCCGCTCGGTTTCGGGAAAATGCGAGTTTCCGCCGTCGATAACGATGTCGCCCGCCTCCAGGTACGGCAGCAAATCATTGATGACCGCGTCGGTGATTTTGCCCGCCGGAACGAGCAGCATCACGCGGCGCGGTCTTTCCAGCGCGTCGATGAATTCCGGCAAACTGCCCGCCGCGACGACGTTTAAACCATTCGCCTCATTGAGCAGCAGTTCGCGCTTTGCCGCGTCGATATCGAAACCGGCGCAGGAAAATCCGTGTTCCGCGACGTTCAAAAGAAAATTTCTGCCCATCGTGCCAAGTCCGACCATTCCGAATTGTGCGCTGGCGCTGCCGCCGCTGTTGCTGCCGTTGTTCATAAAATTAATTATACTTTCCAGATTTCCGTGAAAGCCAACTCGTTTTTCCAGTTTTCCGAATTTTCCTCAAACGTCCACCACGCCGACAAAATTGATTGCGCGAAAATCCATTTCCGCAAGTTCTGCGACTCGATTTCAAAGGCTTCGGAAAACGCCCGAATCGCGTCGTCCAGTTTTTCGCTCAAATCCGGCGCGGATTCGAGCCAGCGGGCGTGATTTACCATAAAAACGCTCAAATCGTAACCGATGTCGCCGATGATTCCTTTCGGGTCAATCGCCAGAAACGGCGCGCGCTCAGCCGACAAAATATTTTCGTGATGAAAGTCGCCGTGCAGAAGCGTTTTTCTTTCGCTCGCTGCGCTCAATTCGTCAAAAAAACGTCGGGCTTTTTTCACGTATTCGGGCGCAAAGCCGGTTTTCCCGGCTTTTTTCAGGACGTCGAACCATTTTTCCATCGCCGGAAACTCGATATTTTCCGGCGGCTCGCGCCGGAAAGCGCGCAACACTTTAATTGCGATTTCAACCGCCCGCGCGTCGCCGCCGCTGCCGCCGCAAACCTCTTTCAGATTCTCGCCCGGCGTCACTTTTTCCAGCAGCAGCGCGAGGCGTTTCTCGTCAAATCGCAAAAGCCTGCAAATGCCGTCACCGTCCATAAATTCGAGCATTCTGACCTCGCGAAAAGTCGTCGCCCGCTCACCCGGAAAGCCGATTTTGACGACCGCTTCGCCGCCCGTTTTAAAAACGCACGGCGCGACGAAGTGATACGACAGATTCGGAAACGGCTTTTCGATTCGGAGCGACCATTCACGCTCGATTTCGCCGGTAATTTCCGGCAGGCGTTCAAGCCAGCGCGCGCCTTCCGCGCCGAACGCGCTGCGAATGCCCTCGATAAATTTCTGCGGCAAATCAGCCGAAACCGCTCGCTTCATTCTTGACGAGTTTAATTATCTTTTAGATTCTAAACAAATGAAATCTTTACAGGAAGCGATTCGCCCGACGACTTTCGTCGAGCCGGAAAAATTAAAAAACCATCTCGGCATCGATTTGACCATCGCCAGCGAAACTTTTCAGCACACCGGCAGCTTTAAATTCCGCGCCGCTTACAACCTGGCTCTAAACGTGCCGAACGAGGAGATTTTAACGGCTTCTTCGGGGAATTTCGGTCAGGCGCTGGCTTACGCCTGTCGGCTGGTCGGCAAAAAAGCCACTATCGTAATGCCCGAAACCAGCGCTCGCGTGAAAATCGACGCCGTCCGAAGTTACGGCGCGACGGTCGATTTAATCGATACGAATAAAATCGGCAGAAACGAAAGGGTCGCGCAGCTTGCCGAACAGATGCCGGACGCCTATTTCGCCAGCGCCTACGACGATTTGTTTGTGATTGAAGGCAATTCGACGCTCGGCGACGAGCTTTCAAAAAGGAATTTCGACGTCGTGATTTCGCCGGTCGGCGGCGGCGGCTTGATTTCGGGAATTTCAAAAGGCTTGCGGCGAAATGAGCACCGGACGGTTTTAATCGGCGCGGAGCCGCTTCTCGCCAACGACGCCGCCCGCTCGCTCGCCGCCGGAAAAATCATCCCGAACGAAGTCGAGCCGATGGCGACGATTGCCGACGGCGCGCGCACGATTTCCGTCGGCAGACACAACTGGGAAATCATCAAAACCGGCGTCGCCGAAATCATCGAAGTTTCCGAAGAAAAAATCATCGAGGCGGTTCGACTGTACTTCTCGCTGGCGAATTTAAAAGTCGAGCCGACCGGCTCGCTCAGTTTAGGCGCGATTCTGGAAAACGCCGAAAAATTCAGGGATAAAAAAATCTGTCTCGTCGTCAGCGGCGGCAACGTCGATACCGAAATTTACCGGCAGATTCTCGCCTGAATTTCTTACTTTTTCAGATAAACGCCGCTAAAGGTTACGTTTACGCCGCCGCATTGCAAATTGTCCGAGGCGATCAGGTATTTACCGACCAGGCGCAGCGTGGCTTTGCAGTCGTATTCGCCGGTTTCGTTTTCGCCGATTTTCAGCACGTTTCCGGCAGGCGCTGAATCGTCGTCAAGCTCGCCCGTGTGAATGTTGTCGCCCAAGCCTTTCCAGAAAGCGTTCCCGGTGATTTTCAATAAACCGGAGCTTTTGCTTTTGCCGATTTCGATGTGATTTCCGGCGTAACGCCACACGCCGAGCCATTCATCCGGCGACGGGTTTCGGTTCGTTTCCTTAAATTCCAGTTTATCGACCGCAATCCAGCCGACCGTTTCAGAGCCTTTTTTCGGTTGATACCAGCCGCAAGCCCATCTGCCGAAAGTTCTGGAAACGATGACTTCATCGTTCGGAATCAGGTAGCTTTTCATCCGGCAGTTTTTGCCGTTCGGACAATCGTCGCGGTCGTCGCCGTAGAAATAAACTTTTTCGTTTTTAGCGCCCTTAACGTTTGCCAGCTTATATTCGGAGCTTTCACGCGGGAAAAACCCGTTGCGGCAGAAATTTTCGGGATTTCCTTCGAGCTGCGCGAAGGTCTGGACAGCGGTAAATAAAAGCAGAAACGCGCCGGCGGATAAAACAAATAATTTCATAGCTTTTCCTTTCCTCTCACGCTTTTAGGAACGGCTAAACGTCGCTCTTTTGCAGAATTTTTCGGCGCAGGTAGTCGAGCGCCGCCTGGCTGGCGCGCCAGCGAATCAACTCGCGGTCGCCGGGCAGAATTATTTTGAAGGATTTCGTCGCGCTTTCGTCCGCATAGCCGATAAAAACCAGCCCGACCGGTTTTTCCTCGCTTCCGCCGCCGGGTCCGGCGATTCCCGTAATCGAAACGGCGTAGTCGGTTTGCGCTCGCTCGCGCATTCCGTTCGCCATCGCTTCGGCGACCTGCGCGCTGACCGCGCCGTGTTTTTCGATTAATTCCGGCGCGACGTTTAAAGTCCTGATTTTCGCCTCGTTGGCGTAGGCGACGACGCCTTCGATGAAATATCTCGAAGAACCGGAAATTTCCGTCAGCCGTTGCGCGATAAGCCCGCCCGTGCAGCTTTCCGCCAGCGCGAGCGTTTTTCCGGCGTCGGCGAGAAGCTTTCCGATTACTTCTTCCATCTTCTCGCCGTTCAGGGCGAAAACCGCCGCGCCGAGCGTTTCGGCGATTTTGGCGGCGACTTCTTCGATTAGCCGTTCGGCTTCGCGTTCGTTTTCGGCTTGCGCCGTCAGGTGAATCTCGATTTCCGAGCGATTAAAAAGAATCGTCGTCTGTGGGTTGGCGTATTGCCTGTAGATGGGCGCGATTTTTTCGTCCACCGCCGATTCGCCCATTCCGGCGACGCGCAAAATCCGGCGTCTGACCGAGATTTCGCCCGCTCTTTCGCGCAGCTTCGGCAAAACATACCGCTCGAACATCAATTTCAGCTCGCGCGGCGGACCGGGCAGCACGACGTGAAATTTCCCGTCCGCTTCCAGCAGCATCCCGACCGCCGAGCCGTTCGGGTTCGGCAGAATTTCCGCGCCTGCGATGATAAACGCCTGTCGTTTGTTTATCTCCGGCATCTCGCGCCCGAAGCGGCGGAATTTCTCGCGCAGCTCGTCGACGAGCTCTTCGTGAAAGACCAGCTCGCGCCCCAGAGCACGGGCGGAAACCTGCCGCGTTACGTCGTCTTCGGTCGGACCTAAACCGCCGGTCGAGATGACGATGTCCGAGCGCCGCGCAGCGTCCCGGACGGTTTCTTCAAGCCGCGCCTCGTCATCGCCGACGACGGTTTTCAGCCTGACCTCGATGCCGATTTCGTTCAGCTTCGCGGTCAGCCAGAGACTGTTGGTGTCGGTTTTGTCGGGAGTTAGAAGCTCGGAGCCGATGGCGATGATTTCTGCTGTCAACATAATTTCATTTAACATTTAACATTTATCATTTAACAGAAAAGCCGAAGCCGCTGATAAATGTTAAATGTTAAATGTTAAATGTTAAATGTTTTACTTCTCGCCGTAAAGGTCGTTTAAGACTTCGGAAATCGGCTTGCGCTGATTGTAGAGATGGTCGTTCGGGTTTTGTTCTTTCTGCCCGTTGCCGTTTTCCTTCGGCGCTTCTTCGGCACTGCTGGTGACGGATTGAGCGGGCGCGCGCGGCGCGGTCGGCGCGGACTTTTCCCGGCTTTCCGCAAAGGATTCGATTCCCGCTTCCGAGACGGTTGACATAAACGCGTCTTTCCCGTTGTAGGTCGCCGTCGCAGAAGAAGTAAAGGCTGATGCACCGGCGGCATCGGCTGCCGCTGCGGCTTCGGCTTTGAGGCGTTTTTGTTCTGCAACCGATTCGCTTCGTTTTTTCTCGATTTCTTTCAGAGCGTCGCGGCTTTGTTCCAGAAGCGCCTTGCCGCGATTGCGGCGCGCGCGTTCGAGTGCGCGGACGGCGGCGGAAGTCTGCGGCGCGTCCGCCGGTTCACGCTCGATTTTCCGCAGTATTTTCGTGTAGTTTCTCAATTCCGGCGAAGGATAATTATAAGTCGATTCGTCCGAATTCTCGTTTTCCACGACATACGCCAGGTGATTGACGGCTGATTTATGGTCGCCGACCTTGTTGTAAAGCGCGCCGAGCGTGAAATAGACGAGCGGCGGCGCGCCGTTCATCGTCTGCAAAATGCGCTCGCCGCGCCCGATCACTTCCTGCACCTCGAAACCGAACCAGCGCCGCTCGTCGTCGCGCAGCACCTCGTTCGCTGAAAGGTAGAACTCGAAAACCTCGCGCACGCCGTTCGGCGAAGCAGTGGCGAAGGTCTTCCACAGGAAAAACGCGAAGATGCCGAAAAACGCTATCACGAACACCGGAAAACCGACGGCGAACAGCATCATCGCAATTACGCCGAAAGCCAGCGCATACTGCGATTTTTCCTTGAGAGAATCGGGAGCCTTTTTTTGAAGTTTATCGTTACTCACTTGCTATTTATTACCGCTGATTTTGTTGCTGTTACTCATCTTCCGCCTGAGAATCATTATCGGAAGAATCCTTTTTAGATTTTTTGCGTTCGGTCGAATTTTCCGCGCCCGCACCCGTTTCGCTGTCGGCGGCGTCATCGTCGGTGCCGCCGCCCTCGCCGGAAGCGTCGCCGTTGGTTTCGGCTTTTTTATGTTCCTCCGGCGTTTTCGCGTCCTTTTCTTCCTTATCCATTTTCAGACCGAACTCCGCCATCACGTCCATCACCTTGCCGATAATTTTATAAGGCGAGTTCAGAACAAAAGAAAACGTTTCGCCGAGCGCGACGGCTTCCAGTTCGAGCAGCGCGGCGATTTTCTTCTCCAGCGGCATTTCTTCAAACTCTTTGCGAAATTCCTCGACCTTTTTGCGCTCTTTTTCCTTTTCCTTTTCTTCGTTGGATTTTTTCTTCTTTTTCGCCATAATTACGATTTCTCCCGCGGCTTCGATTTTCGTCTGGCAGGCGAGCCGCTCGCCCTTGATGAATCTGTCCGAGCCGAGCGTTTCAAGCTCGGCTTTGGTCGGCTCCGACAGCAGATTTTTCCCGCTGACAATCTCGACGGCGCACAAATCCGATTCGCCGCGCCGCTCGCACTCGTCGATTTCGACGCCCATCCGCTTTGCCGCGTCGTAAATATAACTGCCCGTAGCGACCACGCCGCTTCTTCCGTCCGGTTCAAATTTAATTTCAGCTTCCATATTTTGATTTTAGATTTCAGATTTTAGATTTTAGATTGGATTTTGAAGTTGGCTCGCGCCGAATAAACTAAAAATAAAATGAATTCCTTATCCAATCGAAAATCTAAAATCAAAAATCGAAAATTACTTAATTTTGCCCGACATCACGCGCACGCGCGGCTGCGCGCCCGAAGCCGTCAGGTGAACGTCGCTTTCCTTTGCCTGGCATTCGGCGCAAACGCCTAAGATTCGCAGGCTGTGATGCGTCGGCTTAAAACCGAATTTATCCGCCATCGCGTCCTGCAGGGCTTCGATTTCGGGCGAGAAAAACTCGATGACCTTTCCGCATTCGGTGCAAATCATATGGTCGTGATGCTCGTGATTGTAATGATGCTCGTAATAAGTCTTGCCGTCGCCGAAGCGGACTTCGCGCGCCAGTCCGGCTTCGGTCAAAAGCTTCAGCGTGCGGTAAACGGTCGTCTGCCCGACAGCCGGGTCCTGCTTCTGCACGAGCCAATACAAATCCTCGCTGGACAGATGTTCTTCCGTCCGCAGGAAAATCTCCAGAATCAAATCGCGCTGACCAGTCCGGCGCAAGCCGTATTTCTGGATATATTCCTGAAAAATTTCCTTCTCCTCTTGGAATTCCGTTTTCTTCTTCGCCATACTTTAGCCGCCGCCTCGCCTTGTCTCGCCTCGCCCGTGTAATAAAATTCCGGTTAATTTATTTTAACACTTTCCTGAAACTGTGCGAAGAAACAAATTCGGCTGCGGAAAAAACAAATAAATTTTCTCCGGAACGAACACAGACAGGAAAACTTCGCTTACCATTATATTTCAATATTTTTCTTATCAGTGTTCATTTGCAGACAATTCTGCGTTTCTTTCGGCAGCTAAAATCTTTTTCATCAGCGCCACGTTTTCCGCGTCCGCCGCGCCGTGCATCTCGGCTAGATGCAGCGAACGAAGTCCGAGTTGCAAATACACTTCCAGCAATCCGGGCGCGGAGCTTTCCTTTATCGCTTCCAGATGTCTTTTCATCGTCGCGACGTCGGCGCGCGCGAAAGTTCCGGTCAATGCCTGGGGCGGCGTCTGGTTTTCGAGATTTTTAATCGTACTTTTGACGAGCGGCAGCAAAACCGCCTGCGCCGCATCGCCGGTCAAGCCGCAGGCGGCGAGCATCTCGACCGCGAGGCTGATTAAAGCGGTCACGTGACCGGAAG
>JALZHR010000155.1 GCA_030860665.1 Acidobacteriota bacterium | reverse complement strand
GGTAATGGCTGTCTCGGTGGACGGCAGCGGCAAGCGTTTCGGCTCGGGCGAATCGAATCTGACGGCGAAACAGCCATTGATGGTGCGCCCGTCCGCGCCGCGATTTATGAATTTCGGCGATAAAATCGAGCTTCCCGTAGTCCTTCAGAATCAGACCGACAACCCGATGACCGTCAACGTCGCCGTCCGCGCGACGAACGCGACTTTAACGAACGGCGGCGGTCGGAAAGTGACGGTTCAGCCGAACGACCGCGTCGAGATTCGTTTCCCGGTCAGCGCTGAAAAAGCCGGAACGGCGCGATTCCAGATTGCCGCCACTTCCGGCAGGCACGCCGACGCGGCGGAAATCGAGTTGCCCGTCTGGACGCCCGCGACGACCGAAGCCTTTGCGACTTACGGCACGACCGACGAAAGCAGCGCCGTCGTACAGCCCGTGCAGACGCCCGGCGACGTTTTCCCGCAGTTCGGCGGCTTGGAAATTACCACCAGCTCGACGCAGATGCAGGAGCTGACCGACGCGTTTATTTATCTTTATCATTACCCGTATGCGTGCTCGGAGCAGATTTCTTCGCGGATGATTTCGATTGCCGCTCTGCGCGACGTTCTGACCGCGTTCAAGGCGAAGGATATGCCGAAGCCCGAGGAAATCCGCGCGGCTTTCGAGCGCGACATTAAGATTCTGCAATCGCGCCAGCGCGCGGACGGCAGCTTCGGCTTGTGGAAACGCGAGCGCGAGCGTTACGAATACCCGTTTCTGACGGTTCACGTGGCTCTTGCACTGACTCTGGCAAAAGCGAAAGGCTACAAAGTGCCGGACGAGATGCTGAACAAGACGAAGCCGTACCTGAAAAACATCGAAAGCAAATTCGACGAGTGGCATCGCAAATCGCCTCAGGCGCGCTGGACGATTTCCGCGTATGCCTTGTATCTGCGCGACTTAATGGGAGATAAGGACGCGGCGAAAGCTAAGGCTTTATTGAAAGAAGCGACGGTCGAAAAACTGCCGTTCGAGGCAATCGGCTGGATTCTTTCGGTGCTGGCGAACGATAGAAATTCGGCGGCGGAAGTCGAGGCGATAAAACGCTTTTTGATGAACCGCACGACGGAAACCGCTGCGGCGGCGAACTTCGTCACCGATTACGGCGACGGGCAATGGCTGGTGATGTATTCCAACCGCCGCGCGGACGGCGTTCTGCTCGAAGCCTTAATCAAAGCCGAGCCGCAGAACGATTTGATTCCGAAGCTGGTGCGCGGGCTGCTGGCTCATCGCAAGCAGGGACATTGGGGCTCGACGCAGGAAAACGTCTTTATCCTGCTCGCGCTCGACAAATATTTCAACGCTTTCGAGAAAGTCACGCCGGATTTCGTCACGCGCATCTGGCTCGGAAATACGTATGCGGGCGAGGAAGCATTCAGAGGTCGCTCCGTGAACTCGAACGTTTTGAATATTCCGATGTCCTATCTGACCGAGCAGGGCGGAACGTCCAACCTGATTCTGGACAGGCAGGGCGCGGGACGGCTTTATTATCGCATCGGTATGAAATACGCGCCGAAAAATCTGAAGCTCGCTCCGGCGGACTACGGCTTTACGGTTCTCAGAAAATACGAGGCGGTCGATAACGCCGACGACGTCAAACAATCGGACGACGGCTCGTGGACAATCAAATCCGGCGCGCGCGTTCGCGTTCGCCTGACGATGGTCGCACAGGCTCGCCGCTATCACGTCGCGCTGGTCGATCCGCTTCCCGCCGGCTTGGAAATCCTGAATCCCGGTCTCGCCGTGACCGAGCAGATTCCGGCTGACACGGGCGGAAACACTTCGGTTCTCGAATACGGAAGCCGCTCCATCGGCTACGGCTCGTGGTGGTGGCGGCAATACTGGTTCGACCACCAGAACTTCCGCGACGAGCGCGCCGAAGCGTTTTCCGCTTTGCTCTGGGAAGGCGTCTACAACTACACATACGTAACGCGCGCGACCACGCCCGGCGAATTCGTCGTGCCGCCCGCCAAAGCCGAGGAGATGTATCATCCCGAAACTTTCGGTCGGACGGGAACGGATTTCGTCAGAGTCGAGTAGTATAATTTCACCACAAAGACACAAAGGACACGAAGAAGTCTTAATAATCTTCGTGTCCTTTGTGTCTTTGTGGTAGAAGTTTTTGGAAAAAGCGTTTCAGCTTAAACGCATTTTCGCCAATACCTGCCTGAAGCGCGGATGGTTTTTAAGATTGGCGAAACGCGGCTCGACGGCAACCCACATCATTCTCATCTCGTGAACTTCGTAGCATTTTTCCAGCGCCGTCACGGCTTCGTCGGCGCGTCCCAGCTCGGCGTAGTTCATCGCCAGCGAATAAAGCGCTTTTTTATCGGTGTGCGATTGAATTTCCAGCCGCCTGAGCATCTCGTCGGCTCTTTCCGTCTGTCCGGTTCTCAGGTATGCCGCCGCCAGCAGCGAAAGCCACGCGAAGGGCTGGCGTTTTCCGCTTTTCGACATAGCGATTTCGCCGTTTTCGATGACTTTGGCGTAATCGCCCATATGATATTGGAAAGTTGCCAGAGCGCGGCGGGCAAACGGGTTTTCGCTGTTCGCCTGCAAATATTCTTCAGCCAGTTTTAAGGCTTTTTCATATTCGCCCGCGCTTTCCAGCAGCGGGAAATGCCCGTTTATGATTATCTCGGAAAGCGGGTCGATTTCGTTGGCTTTTTGTATTTCGACCAGCGCTTCCGGGTATCTGCCGATATTTGCCAAAAGCTGCGAATAGCGATAATGCGCGAGAGCGGAATCCGGCTTGATTTCGATTGCGCGGCGTAAATCCTGTTCCGCGCCCGCCCAGTCCCAATCTCCGTTGCGCCGCAGCCAGCCTCTGGCTAAATAGGCTTCAAATAAACCGGCGTCCAGCGAAAAGGCTTTTTCAAGGGCGATTCTGGCTTTCGCGTAGAATTCGCGGCTCTGGTCGTCGGTCATCGCCACGGCTTTCGACATATAACCTTCCGCCAGCCCGGCGTAAGCCAGCGCCCAGGTCGGGTCTAAAGTGACCGCCCGCTGAAATTCTTCGAGAGCTTTCTGTTCGCGATTTTCTACGTCCTTATCGTCCAGAATCATTTTTCCGCGCCGGTATGCCTGGAGCGATTCGGAATTCGATTCAAGCCCGTCCTTTTTTGAATCGCTTTGCCACGAAAAAGCGAGAAGCGCGGTCAGCAGCAAAACGCCGACTATCGCCGCGCCGGAATATGCCAGATGTTTTTTATCCTGCGCGGGCTTAATAATCGTTTGCGGTTCAACACTCGCCTGAGACGCGACCGGCGAGTCGTCGGCGGTTTCGATAATTTGACGAACATCCGCCGCCAGCCGGTAGCCGCGGCGCGGCACGGTTTGAATCAAATCTTTATTGCCGAGCGTTTTTCTGAGCAGGGAAATCGTGTAATTGATGTTTCCTTCCTCGACGAAGGTTTCTTTCCAGACTTTTTCCAGCAATTCTTCGCGCGAAACAATCTCGCCTTTTCTTTCGACCAGCAGAATCAGCGCGCCGAGAGCCTTCGGCGGTATCGGTACGAGTTTTCCGTCGCGCCATAAACTGGGATTATCCGCGTCGAGACGGAAATTTTCAAACTCGTATAAATTATTGATTTTATTGGACATTAGGTAAACCTAAGCAAAACCTCACAACTTCCAAAGGACAGATTTCCGCTTAAAAGATATACCTATTCGCACCGAAAGGCAAAAAAAAGGAGAAAAATGAGAAACAAAAAATTTTCGATTCACACGTTGACTTTAATCCTGGTCGTTTTAGGCTTCGGCTGCGGCGCAGGGCGCGTTTTCGCGCAGCCGACCGACGCGCAACTGAAAAAGCAGTTGACGGGCAAAGACACGGTTTCCGTCACGCTCGGCGGTCGAGGAAAAATCGAGTGGAGTTCGACTTATAAAAAACATATCTGGACGCGCAACTTCACGGCGAAATTAAAAACCAAAACGCCGGGCGAGTTTTTGACCGTTAGAGGCTACGCGGCTTACGACGTCACCGGCGGACGCTACGTCTTCTGGCGGACGTTTACCTCGTCCAACTCTTACGAAGGCAGGAAAAGTCCGACCGTCGCGGAAATCAATCAGGCTCTGGAGCGGGCGCAGGTCAGAGATTTCGACAACAACGGCTCGATAATCGGCGAGTTTGAAAGTCTGAAATTATACGCCGACCCGGTGTGGGAATGGCACACGCCAAACTCGGTTTCGTTCTATGCGGTCGCCGTTTTCCGACAGCTTTACAATGGCGGCTCGTACAGCGGCGAGCCGTCGCATCGATGGTGCTCGGGCTGCCAGACGGTGGACAAAATCGAATCTATTCTGCGGATTCGCCTGTATCGCGACGACGTGAACCAGCCGTGGAGCGGAATTCACGTCCGGCGCTATTCCAAAGGCGCAATTTATAACTCGAAAGGCGCGGTCATCCGCAGCGAAAGGCTGCTCGAACGCAAAGATTATCCGGATGCGGCGGTCAGGCAGATGCCGCGTTTGAGCAAAGCTCCGCTGATGACCGAGTAAAAAGGAATGGAAAGGAAAAAGGTGAAAAAAATGAAGGATTCGATGATGAAATTTATTTTGCTGCTGGTCGTTCTGTCGTTCGCCGTAATCGGCGCGTCGGGTCAGCCGAGCAGTAACGGCGACGGCAGCGGCAGCGGTGAAGAGAAAGGGCTGGATTTGTTTTCAGTCGCCGAATTATTTCGCGAGGCGGAGAGTCTCGAAAAGTTCGAGCAGGCTCTGAACGATTCGGAAAAGGGAATCAATAATCTCGATTTAAACGAAAACGGCGAGGTCGATTACATTCGCGTGACCGAAACAATCAGCGGCGACACGCGCCTGATTGTCTTACAGTCGGCGCTCGGCGTAGACGATTATCAGGACGTCGCCGCAATCGCCGTCGAACGGGAAAGCGACGACCGATACAACCTGCATTTGCAGGGCGACGAAACGCTCTACGGCGCGAATTACTACGTCGCTCCGGCAAATAATGATTTCCGGGCGTGGAACATCGTCCGCTGGCTGTTCCGCCCGAATTATCGCGCGTATGTTTCGCCCTTCGGATATGGAAATTACCCGCGCTGGTGGCGAGCGCGCCGCCCGGCAGCAATCGACGTTTACCGAAAGCGCACCGCCGCCCTGGTCGGCAGAAACAATTACGTTTACGCCAGCACGGTCAGAGTAAAAACCGTCTCGAAGCTCGGCTATCGCCCGCGCGTTTCGACCTCGGTTACCGGAAGAACCCGAAGCACGACGAAAGTCGTCAATCCGCAGAACGGCAATCAGGTAAGGAAAACCAAAACTGTCGTCACCACGACGCGAAGAAAACGAAATTAATTTTCGGGCGAAACAGTTCAGATTCTAAAAAAGCAAAACAATTCAATTCTAAAAAAGAAGAAAAGGAGCAAACTATGAAAACGTTAATATTAATTACAGTTCTGTTATTTATGAGCGGCTGCGGCGCGGCGACCCAACTGGCTGGCGGCGGCGGCGACTCGAAGCCGCAGGTCGGCGAGACGGTGTTGTTTAAAGCCTCGGCGATTGCCTACAACGAAGGCAAAGTCGAAAAAATCGAAGGCAGCAAATACGAAATCCGTTCGGGCAGCAATATCGCCAAAGTCGATGCGGCTGACGTTTACGCTCTGCCGAAGGCGGGCGCGAAAACGGACGTCAAAGCCGGTGATATTGTTGCCGCCTACGGCAACGACATCTACTGGGCTGGCGGCGAAGTCAAAAACGTCGCTTCCGACCTCGTCGAAGTGGAAAAAGCCGCGGGCGGAAAGCTCAACGTCGCTCACGACAAAGTTATAAAAGTGTCGCCCGCCGCCACCGCCGACATTCGCCAGCATATCGCGGCAAAGGCTTTCGAGGATTTGGGCAAAACCAAAAAGCCGGTTCTGCCGAAAGACTGGAAGCCGAAAAAAGGCGAAAAAATCGCGGCGCAATGGTCGTTCGGCAGTTGGCACACGGCGATAATCAAAAACGTCAATGCGAACAATATCGACATCGACTGGCAAAACGGCTGGAGCGACGGAACGGTCGCCACCGATAAAATCGCCCCTGTTCCGACAAGTGCCAATGCGCAGCCGAATGTGAACGATTACGTCATCGTCAAGCCGCAGAGCGACAACGCCGAGTGGAAATTCGCGACCGTGACGGCGGTCAACGGGCAGGAAACCGAAGTGAAATTTGCCGACGGCAAGACTCAGAAGCTGAAAGCCGGAGATTTCATCGCGCTGTCGTAAAACGTAGAAAAAGAATTCGGAGAAAAATATGAAAATAGCGGGTTTGATAATCGGGATTTTACTGATGGCGCTGGCTGGAATCGCCTTTGTCGTTTGTCTGCTGCTGCCTTCGATGACGAATAACCGCGTCGATTTCGAGGAAGCGATGCTCGGAGCGATTCCGGCGGCAGGCGTTTTCCTGCTGGCTTTGATACTGACGATTGTTTCGGCGGTTTTCGTTTTCAAGGCGAAGAAAACCGCGCAGTAATTGCGGGCTTTTTCTTAAGCCGAAGCGAACGCGGAACGCTGAGTTTGTCGTTTAAAAACTCAGCGTTCCGCCTTTTTTTTACGCCTTGACCAGAATCGAAACGGTTCCGCTTTTTACTCTGCCGGCGAAAGCGCCGCGTTTGGTGTCGAAGGAAACGGGAAAATATTTCATCGGCGTCTGGTGCGAGTGCTCGACGCGGTAAAGCCAGACTTCGCGCCCTTCGACCGAGATTTTCTTTTCCGGCTCGCCGAGCAGGCTGTTGATTTCCTCTTTCGATTTGCCGTCGACGGCGCGGCTGCCGTATAAATCGTTGTACATCCGCCCGCGCTCGACCGCGTCGCCCGCCAGCCATTCAGCCGATGTAAAAGGCTTTTCCGAATAATCGCGGAAGGGATTTTTGACCAGACCCGACGAGCAGGCACTGCCGGAAAGGGCGATTGCCGCGAGCAGGAAAAAAGTTAAAACGGCGTTTGATTTGCAGCGGTTGAAAAATGTTT
>JALZHR010000308.1 GCA_030860665.1 Acidobacteriota bacterium | reverse complement strand
AGTTATCGCAGCCGCCGCAGCCGCAACAGCTACAGTCGACGCTGCCGCAGTCGCAGCAGCAGCATTCGCACGCGTCACAGCAACCTTCCGAACCGCCGGATTCGCCGCTCGCCGCTTTTCTGAGCTTCTTTTTCCGACCTTCTCTGGTTAAAAGCTCCTCGGGATTTTCCATCAGAACCGTTTTGGCGGAAACCAGAACCGAGCCGAAAATCGCGCCCAGAAACATCAGGTTAAAGCTCAAATCGAAGCACTCGCGCGCCGATTTCGCTTCCCGGCTCTGCGCGGGCGCAACCATCGCAAAAACAAATACGAAAAGAAAAACCAGCGGCATCTGCCACGAAAAACCGCGCGCCATTTTTCGCGCCGCTTCCGCCGCCGTCTTCCATTTTTCCGAAAAGCTCTGCTTCGGTTTCCGCGGCTTCGGCTGGCAAGCCGTTTTCGTTTTCAGAACGGGCAGCGATGGTTTCAGTTTTCTCTGCAGATTTTGCGCGAGGCGCGAGGCGAAAAGCGTTTTTTGATTTTCCGCCATCGGCAGTTTGTAAATTCCGTTGACGATTTCCCCTTCCAGCTTCTGCAAAATCGAAACGATTTTCCGCCGGATTTCGGACGGCAGTTTTTCTTCACCTATGCGAAACGCGACGCGAATCGCGTTGAATTGCCCGCGCCGGAAATCTTTTTCGTAATCTTCAAACGCGTCGACGAGATAAATCAATTTTCCGAAGCGAAAACCGATTTCCGAAGCCGCGTTTTTCAGCTCGCTTTTGCCGACTATTCGCGCGCCTTCGCCGAAAAAAAGCGCGGTCGTTGCGGCGGTCGGGCGCGCAAGCTCATCTAAAATTTCGCCCGGCGCTTTGTTCGACTGCCGTAGAGAATCGCTTTCAATCGTTTCCTGAGCCGATAAGATTTCGCGCACTTCATCGAGCGGAAACCGCCATTGCAGTTCAAGCTTCGCCTGCGCTTTTTGAAAGCCGCTCGAGAAAGTTTTTCGCGCGATTTTGCCCGCGCGGGAATTTTCGTCCGCGATTTTATCGGCGAGCTTGAATTCGGCGAGAATAAGATTGGCGGCAGCCGCAAATTCGAGCGGCAAGGGCATCTCGCCCGTTTCCGGCAGATTCAGACAATTGTAGGATTGATAAGCGTTCTGCCAGCCCGAAACGTTTTTCTCGCCGCCGCTCAAAACCGTTAAAATCTCAGCCAGGAAAACGGCGTCGTGATTAAGCAGAAGCCGCGATTTTTGCCCGTAAAGACTGCCGATTGTCTTGCACGTTCCGCAATAATGAAGCCGCCGGAAATGTTTCTCCGCCTCGGACATTCCGCATTTTTTCACCCGCATCAAACCGAACATTTTTCACTCCTGAAATTAGCCGCAGAGAGAAATCTGCGGTTCAGTTTTTCAATTCCGTTTTCCTGCTAGAAATTTAAAATATCCCAAATACCCTTGAAAACCACGCTCAGAATAAACAGGCTCGCTAAAATCGAGCCGATTAAAACGGCGATTAAAATTAAAATTATCGTCAGGACGAAAATATAATCGCCCGCCGTGCCTTTGCCCTTTCCCTTCGCGCGCTCGCGAATCAAGTCCATATTCTGCTTGTTCGATTTCCAGAAAAAATCGAACGCGTCGCCGACAAACGGAATCGCGCCGACCACGTAATCCAGACCGATATTGAAAGCCATCCGCAAAAGCGTGATTTTCGGAACGCCGTAGCGCGCGCCCGCAATCAGAATATAAAACGAAAGCAGCGACGTCGCTAAATCGCCGACGTTCGGAACCAGCCCGATGAGCGCGTCCAGACCGAAACGCCAGCCCGTTCCCGGAACGCGAAAAAGACCGTCGAGATATTTCGATAAAGTTTCCAGGCTCTCTTCAATTTCGACTTGCTTGCGCTCGTCTTTCGTCAGAACGCCGCGCGGTCGATTTTGTATTTCTTCCATAAATTTATTTAACAAGGCAAGCCGCGTGTCCTAAAATCCGGTCGCCGTCTTTCAGGCTCGAAGGCATCGGCTGCCAGTCATTTTGCAGGCGAAACCGCAAAAGCTCGTCGGCGCTCGGTTGATGCTTCCACACGGCAACTGCCGTGACCGCGCCGAGTCAGGTCGTGTCATAAACCAGAAACAGATTTTTATACCCGACGATGCAATCGTGCGTAAATTCATCCTGCGTTATGACTTCGACGACAATCTGCGGCAGAAAATCGCCTTTCGGCTGCGCACTCGCCCACGCTAAAACCTGACCTAAAGTTTTATGTTTCGCCAGTTCGTTTTCGAGATTGGCAAACTCATTTTCGGGCAGATTCGCCGGATTCGAGATTTTCATTTTAACGTTCGCGCTCTCTACCGGCGCGCGGTTTTCCGCGGCTGGCGTTTCAGCGGCGGCGAATTTCCTTCGGTTATTCTCACGCTCAGAATTTTATCGCCGCGCGCCAGATTATCTACGATTTTCATATCGCTTTCGTTCACGCGCCCGAAAACCGTGTAGCCGCCGTCCAGATGCGGCTGCTGCGAGTGCGTCACGAACCACTGCGAGCCGCCCGTGTCTTTGCCCGACAGAGCCATCCCGACCATTCCGCGCTCGTAGGGAATCGTGTTGATTTCGCAGCGAATCTGCCAGCCGGGTCCGCCGTTGCCGTCGCCGCGCGGGTCGCCGTCCTGCATCACGAAATTCGGGACGACGCGATGAATCGAAACGTTGTTGTAAAATCCTCGCCGCGCCAGTTTTATAAAATTATCGACGGCTAGCGGCGCGTCTTCGGGAAAGAAATCAATCGTGAACGCGCCTTTTTCCGTCGTCACGACGGCTTTTGCCCGCCCGTTTTTGCGCGAGACGGCGCGCGTGTAATCGGCTCGAGTATTCAGAATTTGTCCGAGCCGCGAGCCGAAGCCATACGGCAGAACCCTTTCTTTTCCCCGGCTGACGGAGGCTTCCAGCATCGTCGGGATGCCGGGCAAATCCTTTTCCAAATCTTTGGTGCGCAAAAGCTCGAAGGCTTTTTTGCGCACGATGTAATCTCTGGAATTGAGCGCGAGCAGCAGATTGGCGCTCGCTTTTTTGCGGTCGAGCTTAAACAGCGCCTCCATAATCGCCAGCTGCGCGTCGTTGTAATCCCGGTCGGTTATAAACTCCTTTGTAAAAGCATTTTCCAGCGCCTTGAAATTTTCTTCCGTCAGCGGTCGGTCGCCCATAATTTCGGCGGTCGCGGCGCGCACGAAAATGTCCGGATTCTCGAACATATTTCGCAGAATTTCGTCCAGATTGTCCGGCTTGAAAGCGGCGAGAGCGCGTATCAAATCGGGCAGTGCTTTGGTCATTTCGCTCGTATATGCAGCCTTCACGCCGCTGACCATTCCGCCGATGTAGGACGTCAAAGTCCGGGCGGCGCGCATCTTTAGCGACTCGTCTTCCGATGTCGCCAAATCACTCAAGCCCTGCGCGTAAGCCGAAGCGATGCGCCAATCGGCGTAGCCGCTGTTTTTCACCTGAAATTCCGCGATGTATTTTTCCGGCGCGACGCGGGCGAAAGCGATTTCAATTTCGGGCGACTGAAATTTATCCAGCTCGCGGAAATTCAGCAGAAAACCGAGCACGTTTTCGTCGTTCGATTTCGGCAAAAGTCTGCCGAGCGTCGTCGCGATTTCCAGAAGCTCGTTTTTCTGCAACGGATTCGCGTTTTTCGCTCTCGCCGCTTGATAGGCGTCGAGAAGCCTGTTTCCGTAACCGAGCAAGGGCGCGACGGCTTTTTTGTCTTTCAGGCTGGCGAGAGCGCGAACGGCGCTGACGCGGACGCGCGCGTCTTCGTCTGCGGTCGCCGCTTCAATCAAAAGCGTCAGCGCCGTTTTGTCTTCGGCAATGCCTAAAACGCGTGCCGCATTTGCCCGCGCCATGGCATCCTCGTCCGCCCGCAGCATCGCCCGGAGCGGCTCGTTGTATTTTTTCGAGCGCAGCCGCGCCAGAGTGTTGGCGGCATCGGCGCGAATCTGAGCGTCAGGATTGGTGAGAAATTTCGCCGCAACCGAATCGCCTTCGGCTGGACGAGCGCGCAGAATCGCGGTTAATCCGAGCAAAATCAATTGCCTGTCCGGTTTTGCCTGCTGCGCTTCAAATTCGATTGCATTGAGAATCGCTGCGCCAAGCTCTTCGGATTTCTTTTTATCGCCCGAGAGAAGTCCGCCGGCGATTTTCCCGGCGGCTTCTATGCTTCGGGCGCGCACGAGGGCGGAATTTTTTTCGTTTTTAAGCGTTTTTAAAACGGCATCCGCGCCCTTCGCCGATTCGATTTCGCCGATGCCGAACGCCGCCGCCGCGCGAACCGCATCCGGGTCGTTGTCCAGAAGATTGACCAGCGCCGGAATCGCGCGTTCGTCGCCGATTCTGCCTGCGGCGAGCGCGGCGCGGGCGCGAATTTTCTCGTCCGGATTCGCCAGAAGATTTTCCAGCGTTTTATCGTAGCGGCGCTCGTCTTCGGCGCGAACGATTTCGACCAGCACGGCGGTCGGAATCTGCGCCGTAACGATATGCGAAAAACAAACGAAAAGGGCAAAGGAAATTAACAGGAATTTTTTCATTTTCGGATTACCGGCTTCTTCTTCGGAATATCGAAGATATTTTACAACACAAAGAAGAAATCAAGGCAAAAGGAAAAAGGTATAAGGCAAAAGTGAAGAAAACAAATCCTTACTTTCGCCTTTTACCTTTTTCCTTTTGCCTTTAAAAATATCTATGGCTGATTTTGTTATTTTATCTTGAAATTTTTGACCTCTACTCTGCCTTGTATTTCAGGCGGTAGGACGAGCTGCGGAGCGTTTTCGCCGTTTTGGTTCGGCGAAAATACGATTTGCAGCTCGTCGGCGCTCAAATCTTCCAGAATCGAACGCGCGCCGTAGAGCAAAACGGTCGCATTTTTCGTTTCGGTTTCTGCTATCCGGTAAGGCACGACAAACAATCTCTCGGTGCGTTTTTCGCCGATTCTGAAGGTCACTTCGACAATCGTGTCGAGGACGGTAATCTTAGGATTGACGACGTTTAAGCCGACCTGTCGCTGGGTGAAATCTTCCGTGCGATTATCCACCAGGATTTTTTCGGTGGAAATCGAGTCCAGCGATTTGACGATGCTTTCCGGACCGCGCACGCGCACTTTTGCCGGGTTGACCGCCTGCGCGTAAACCTCAAAGCCGTCGGGAAGCGCGCCTTCGGTTTCCGGCTTGACGGCGATTTCGCGTTCCTCGACTCTTTCCAGCTTGACGGCGATTTTGCCCGGCTGAATCTCGTCGATTTTCAAGCCGCTCGGCAAATCGACGTTAATGTTTTCCGGCGTCAGCTGGATGGTTCTCTCGCCCGGCGTAATGTCCGTTAAATCAATCGAGACAACCAAATCCTCGCTTCTCAGGCGCGAGACTTTCGTCTTATCGCCGGTCACGACTATATCGACTTCTTTCAGAGGCGAGTTGGTCGCTTCCATCTCGCTCGAAAAATTCAAAACCAGCGGCACGCTGTTCAGCCGGCGCGAAGTCGGTTTTTGCAGCCCGGTGACGCCGAGCCAGAGCGCGGCGGTGATGCCGAGCGCGACCAGTTTCGTTCCCCAGTCTTCGAGAAAGACGCGGCGAATAAGGCGGCGAAAAAATAATTGCCGCTGCTCTTTCTCAAAAAATTTTTCGGGCGGGAACGAGAAAAACATAGTCGTAAATGCAAAATGCAAAGTGCAAAATGCAAAATGGTTAAGGCAAAATCAAATCTAAAGCTCCAATCCTGATATTTTGCATTTTGCACTTTGCATTTTGCGTTTTTAACCTATCGTGATTTCCGATTCGGCTTCCTTCATCGTCTTGGTCGCCTTGCGCTTTCTTTCGATGACGGGAATGTTCATCGCGTTCAGAAGCAGGCTGCGAAGCTGGTTCGTGTCCAGATTTCGCTTCATTCTCCCGGCTTCGATAAAGGAAATCAACCCGGTTTCTTCCGAAACTACAATCGACACGGCGTCGGTGTCTTCGGTGATGCCGATGGCGGCGCGATGGCGCGTGCCGAGCTCGCGCGAGATGCTCGGATTTTTCGTCAGCGGCAGAAAAACGGAAGCGGCGGCGATGCGCTCGCGCTGAATAACGACCGCGCCGTCGTGCAGCGGCGTCGAAGGGTTGAAAATCGTGACCAGCAAATCGTAGGTCAGCTTCGCGTCGAGCTGCACGCCCGCGTCTATCAGATTTCGCAAGCCGACGTTTCTTTCCAGCACAATCAGCGCGCCGGTTTTCTCCGAAGCCAGCGTCGTCGCCGCCAGGACGACCTCGTCATAAATCGTTTCGCCCAACTGCCCGCGCTGGCGGCGAAAAACGGGAAAACGCAGTTGATTGCCGAAATAAATCAAAGCCTGCCGGATTTCCGATTGAAAAAGAACGATGACCGCCACGCCGACATACAGCAGCGCGCCGCGCAAAACGAATTCGAGCGTTGCCAAATCCTGCGCGACCGCCAGCCAGTAAAGCAGACCGAGCGTCACCATCCCGACCGCCATCGGCATACCGCGAGTGCCGCGCAAAAGTTTCAGAAGGACATAGACGATGATGAAAACCAGCGCAATGTCTATCGCGTTTCGCACGGTGTTGATCGCCGGAAGATATTCGCTAACAGGCGTCTGCATTACGTTACGTTACGGAAAATTCGGATTTTTGTTCGGGAGCTCCGATGCGAAATCCGGCGCATCTGAAGCGGCGGCGGCAGCAACAACAAGGGCAGCAGAAAACTAAAACGACCGCCTTCGTTTTGGAGTTCGACAAACTGTTTGAAGTTGCCAAAGAAACAAATTTTTTCGCCTCAGCCGACGTTTGGCGATGCAGGCGCGGGCGCGTCGATTTCCTTTTGACGCGCGTTTTCCGAAAATATCGTATCAATTATCGTTCTTCAATTCCGCAATCGTTTGAATAAATTCATTGTCCGGCTGAACAAAACGGTATCTATTGATTATCCGACAAAAGCCGGGCAAATCGCAATAAATGCAAAACGTTTATCAATGCAAAATGCAAAGCGCAGAATGCAAAATGGAAGGATTAATCTAATTCAGAATCTTAAATCCTAATATTTTGCATTTTGCACTTTGCATTTTGCATTTATTTAACTTCTTTTCCGAATTCTGCCGCGCTGGAGAAAGCCGACCAGCTCGCCCTTTTCGTCAATCACGCCGAGCGCGCCGATGCCGTTCGTCCGCATCAGCTCGCGCGCTTCGGCAATCGGCACGGTGTTTTCGACAAAATAATCGGTCGTGACCGGTCGCATCACTTCCAGAACCTGCTTTTTATGCCAGTCTTCGCGCGAAACGTTTTTCAAATCCGCCAGCGTCAAAACGCCGTAAAGCTGGCGGTCTTTCGCCACCAGGAAAACGCTCTGCCGGTGAAACGGCAGAACGTGGTCGACAAAATGCGAAACGCTCGCTTCGGGCGCGATTGAAACCGGCAGCGTCATCGCTTCTCCGACCAGAAAATTCTCCTGCTTGGAAGCCTGTTTGATAATTCCCGACGCCGCGTCCAGCAGAAAAAGCCCGACCAGCGCCGTCCAGATGCCGTTAAAAAACTCGCTGCGCACCAGCCAGATATACAATCCGACGGTAATCAAAGCGATGGCGATAATCTGCCCGGCGCGTCCCGTGATAACGGTCGCTTCGTTTAAATCCGTGCCGCGCCGCCACAAAAAAGCACGCAAAACGCGCCCGCCGTCCAGCGGATAACCGGGAAAAAGATTGAAAATCGCCAGCAGCATATTGCCGAAAAACAACATCGTCAAAAGCGGCGTCAGAATGTCGGTCTGAAGAAAAAGCGAAAGCCCGGTCAGCAGCAGAAAAACGAGCGCCAGCAGAAAACTGGCGAAAGGTCCGGCAATCGCGATGCGAAACTCGGCGCGCGGCGTGTCCGGCTCGCGCCTGAATCTGGCGAGACCGCCAAAC
>JALZHR010000117.1 GCA_030860665.1 Acidobacteriota bacterium | reverse complement strand
GGGTTTCTGTCCAGAACATACGGATTCCGCGTCTGCCCGCCGCGCGCCGACCAGCCGCTCGAAGATTTGGTCGAGCGAAAATTCGCCCATTCGCTCAAATTTGTCTTGCCGATGACGACCGCTCCGGCTTTGCGCAGCTGCCTGACGAGAAAGGCGTCCTGCCGCGGCGTCGGCGCGTCCACGAGCGCGAGGCTTCCGGCGGTGGTTTTCATCCTGTCCGCCGTGTCTATGTTGTCTTTTAAGAGAACGGGAATGCCGTGCAGCGGCGAGCGGACGCGCCCGTTTTTGCGTTCTTTGTCCATTTCGGCGGCGATTTGCTCGGCGTCCGGGTTGACTTCGATGACGGAGTTCAGCCGCCGGTCGAGCGAGCGGATTCTGTCCAGATATTTTTCGGTGATTTTTTCCGAAGACCACCTGCCGGATTTCATCGCGTCCTGCAACTGCATCACGGTCATTTCCGAAAGCTCGAAATCATCGTTCGTCTGCGCCGAAACATTTTTCATATCGCCACACGTTAAAGCCGCCGCCGCCGCTGTGCTTGCGAGGGCGGCGGTTTCCAAAAATTCGCGTCGTTTCATTTGTTACCTTTTTTACTTAATTAGTTTTTTCAAGCTGCCGCCGGCGCTGATGCCGCGCCGGTTCTGACCTGCGACCTGTTCGGCGCGGGCAAAGGCGCGCAGGAAATTTTCGCCGAGAACCTTGCGCACATCCCGCTCGCTGTAGCCGCGCCGCAGCATTTCGTAAGTGACCAGCGCCAAATCTTCCATCCCGTTCATCGGCGCGGGCAGAAACGGAACGCCGTCGTAGTCCGAGCCGATGCCGATGTAATCTATTCCGGCGACGTTTTTGATATGGTCGATGTGGTCTACGATTCTGGTGTAGCTCGCCACGTAAATCGGGTTTGCCGCCAGCAGGCGGCGCTCGGCTTCGTTAAAGGCTTGCGGGTCGTTTTTGTATTGCTCGCGCAAGGCGTCTATCTGCGGCTTCAAACGCGCCGTGCGCTCGTTTTCCTCGCGGTTGGTGCGCTCGTCCAGAAACGACGGGTAGAAATTTATCATTATCACGCCGCCGTTCTGCGCGACGCGTTTCAAAACGTCGTCCGGCACGTTGCGCGTGTGATTGGCGACGCCGCGCGCCGACGAATGCGAGGCGATAACCGGCGCGGTCGTCACGTCCAGAACGTCGTGCATCACCTTGTCGGAAACGTGCGAGATGTCAACCAGCATCCCGAGGCGGTTCATCTCGCGGACGACTTCCTTGCCGAAATCCGACAAGCCGTTGTTTTTGACCTCGCCGCGATGCGCGTCCGCCCAGTCGTGCGAGACGTTGTGCGTCAAGGTCATATAACGGACGCCGAGCCGGTAGAAATTCCGCAGGGCGTAGAGCGAGTTTTCAATCGCGTAGCCGCCCTCGATGCCCATCAGGGCGCAGATTTTATTCCGCCGCTTCGCCTGCCGGATTTCGGCGGCGGTCGTGCAGGGCATCAGCTGCGCGGAATGTTTCTCGACTTCGCGGTTCGTCGCGTCAATCAAGTCCATCGCCCGCCGCATCGCGCCGCCGGTTCGCAGAGTGCTGCCGGAAACGTAAATCGAAAAGAACTCGCCCGTGACGCCGCTCGCCCGGAAACGCCGCAAATCGGTGTGAAACGGGTCGCCGTCGCGGTGAAATTTGCCGACCGAATCGGTCGCCAAATCGAAATCCTCGTCAACCAGCGGGCTGGTAATGTCGTTGTGACCGTCAACGATAATCGCTTTTTTGTGAATCCTCAGAGCGCGCTGCCAGAGCGCCGGGTCAGCGCCCGCGGGCATCGTCTGAGCGAAAGCCGGAACGCAGAAAGCGAAAAGCAGAAGCAGGCAGATAATCTTTTTCATAAGCTTCGGGAACGGGAAAAGTTTTGCGATAAGTTTATCGTTTTTCCCGAACTTTGGCGAGAATCGCGGAAACATTTCGTTTTCGGGGCGCGTTTCTATGTTAGAATTTTCGGGCGAGGAGAAATTAATATGGACTCGGACAATCAGGAAACCTTGCGACGGGAAGATGAAGGCACGAACCGGATTCTCGAAGCCATCGCCGGTTTACGCGGCGATGTAAGCGAATTACGCGGCGAGATAAGCGAATTACGCGGCGAGGTAAGCGATTTGCGCGGCGAGGTAAGCGATTTGCGCGGTGAGGTAAGCGAATTACGCGGCGAGCTGAAGGAGATGAAGGGTTTACAACTGACTTTCGACGTGCGTCTCGACCGTTTGGAATCAATGGCGCACGAATCCTTGCAGGTCGCTTTCAGCGTCCGCGCCGACGTGAAAGTTCTGCGGGCGGAAGTCACGGCTTGGGCTGCGGACGTGGCGGATTTGCAAAGAAAAGTCGCCTGAAACATTTTTCGGACTGAGGTCGAAGCCTGGGCGCGCGAGGTTCTGGAAATGCAGGGTAAAGTCGGCTGAGAATTTATCCGGCGGAAAAGGCTCGCGGAATAAAAAAATGAACGGTTAGGGAAAATTCCCGAGCCGTTCATTTTTTTTACAGGGAGAGTTGTTTGTTTGTGAACCGCCAGCTTACCAGTCGCGGCTGTCGCGATAGACGTTGCGGCGATAGCGGTATTGCTGCCTCATCAGGCGGCGTCTTTCGCTGTCGCTCACGTAGCCGTCGCGATAGGCGCGGTTCGTGCTGCGGTAAATTCGCGAGCGCTGTCGCTGCAGGCGCCAGTATTCGCGCGGCGTCAGCCGACCGTAGCGGCTCTGCTGTCCCCAGTAAACGCTGCGGTTGCGATTATAGCGGCGATTCCACGTGCTGCGGCTGCGGTCGCCGTAAATCGTGCGGCTTCTATATTCCCGGCTTTCATACTGCCGCCACTGCGCGTCCGCCGAAGCGACGTAGAGACTCATACAAAAAGCGATTGCCGAAACGACCAGACCGAATTTTCTCAAATAACTCATAACCTCTCCTTGTTCGTTCTAAAAATTTTACGAAATTCCGCCGCCCGAAAGAAGCGAGATTCCGTTTTAGCAAAGATGCTATGTCAGAAGTGATGAATGTTTTGCAGGTCGGGTTGTCAAAAAAATTTCTTGGCAGAAAGGCGAAAGGCAGGACGCAGCAGTTGCGGGCTTATCGTAGTGTGCATTAAATCTTGTCACTGCCGAAGCAATCTTATAAAATCTTGTCTATACCAAAATTTACTTGGAGAAGATTGAACGATGGCAGCTGATTTTGAAGTTAAAAAAGATAGTAAGAACGAATGGTATTGGACTTTGCAAGCTGATAATAATAAAACGATTGCCAGAAGTTCGGAAAGTTATGTAACTCGTAATGCTTGTCTGCATTCAATCCGTTTGGTTAAAGAACTCGCGCCTGGCTGTCCAGTATATGATATGACAACCAGCCCTATTCATCGAGTTACCGATTTACCGTAGAATATAAAAGTCGGTATAAGATTACTTTACTACTTACTCATAAAAAAAATATAAGAATTATACACACCTGTATTATTTAACGGTAGATTTATCTCATTTTTTACCATTTCCGCGTTGGATAAGCGACAAAACAATTTTTCGGCAGTTCTAAACGGTTCAGACATTTACCGGAATGGTTCGGACAGACACCTGAACCGTTCAAGTGGACACCTGAGACATTCCGGTGTCCACCTGAGCTGTTCCGGTGGACATCTGAGACGCTACGCCACTGTCTGAACTGTTCGGGGGACTGTCTGAACCGTTCAGGTGTCTGGCGGAACGGTTCAGACAGTCCCCCGAATCATTCCGCTAGACAAATTTTGCTTGAATTTTTCGCATAGAGATATTTATAATCATCTCGAATCTACAGGAAGCCCGCATAAATAACTGTTCAGATTCAAATCCAATCATTTATTTCTGCCCGCGCTTCCTCTCGATTCCCACTATTTTTTTAAGGAGCGCAGGAAAAATGAAAAAACAAAGTGTAGATTGGTTTCCGAAAGCCAGACCGCAGCAGCTCGTGATGTTTACCAACATCAAGGCGAAAATCGGCGGTTACGCGGCGACTTTGCCGCTGGCGGCGGCGAAGGTCACGCGGATTGAGCTGATTTGCGATACGTTTATCGCGGTTTACAACTTCGTCGAGCAGGCGCGGGCGACGATGCAGAACGTTACCGAGTGGCGGGATTTGATTTTTACGGCTGAAGGCGGAACGCCGGGCGCGATTGCGCCGAAAGCGCCGGCTTTCAACGGCGTCGTCCTGCCGGACGGGGCTTTTGCCGGAATCTTTCAGGAGTTTCGCAGGCTGCGCGACGATATCGTCCACGCGGACAATTATACGCCGGGCATCGGCGAGGATTTGATGATTGTCGCGCCGGAAGGCGACGATTTGAACCCGGACGAGCTGGCGGCGAGCGTCAAGCTGACGACTCTGCCCGGCTACAAGGTGCGCGCCGAGGGCAGCCTTCAGGGAATGGACGCGATGCGCTTCGACTACCAGCGCAAGGGCGCGAGCGGATGGACGCCGGTCGCTTTCGCAACCAAACTGCCCGCCGAATTCGCCGTCGCGCCGCAAACGCCGGGCGAGCCGGAATCGGGTGTCATCCGCGCCGTCCTGCTGGACAAAAACGCCGAAATCGGGCAGTTCTCGCCGCTCTACCCGGTCACGCTCTCCTAAAACAATTACGAATTACGGAATTACGAATTACGAATTGGAAGAAAGGTTCGAGCCGTTTGCCGGAGAATCTTCTTCATTCGTAATTCGTAATTCGTAATTCGTGAATCGTGAATCGTGAATCGTAATTCGTAATTCGTAATTGCCTTACTCCTTCGCTGCCTGCGTGCGGCGCGGCGGGGCGTTTTTGACGTATTTGTCGAACCAGTTGAGCATTTCCCAGAGCGTGTGCTCGGTCGATTCGCGGGCGGCGTAGCCGTGCGATTCGAGCGGCAGCATCACGAGGCGCGCCGTGCCGCCGTTGCCGCGAATCGCCGCGTAAAGCCGCTCGGACTGAATCGGGAAAGTGCCCTGATTGTTGTCCGCCTCGCCGTGAATCAGCAAAATCGGCTCGTTGATTTTGTTGGCGAAAAAGAACGGCGAAATCTTCGTGTACAGCTCGGTCGCTTCCCAGAAAGTGCGCCGCTCGCCCTGAAAGCCGAACGGCGTCAAGGTGCGGTTATACGCGCCCGAACGCGCGATTCCGGCGCGGAACAAATCCGAATGCGCCAAAAGATTCGCCGTCATAAACGCGCCGTAAGAGTGACCGCCGACGCCGACCCTTTCCGGGTCAACGACGCCCATCTCGACGCCTTTTTCAATCGCCGCCCGCGCCGAATCGACGATTTGCTGGATAAACGTGTCGTTGACGGTTTCCGGGTTGCCGACGACCGGCATCGTCGCGTCGTCCAGCACGGCGTAGCCCTGCAGCAGGAAGAAAAGATGCGACGTGCCGCCCATCTGCGTAAAGCGGTTGGTCGAGCCGCTGATTTGCCCGGCGGTCGAAGCGTCGGTAAATTCCAGCGGGTAAGCCCAGACGATGGTCGGCAGCCGCGTGCCTTCCTTATAACCGGGCGGCAGGTAGAGCGTGAACGACAAATCAACGCCGTCGGCGCGCTTGTATTTCACGAGCTGCTTTTTGATGCCGCGCAACTGCGGCGTCGGGTCGGCGAAGTTGGTCAACTGTCTCGGCACGGGCGCGGTGCAGACTTCCTTCGGCTCGCAGCGGTAATTGATAAACAAATTCGGCGGAACGCTGATTGATTCCTTGCGCGTGAAGAAATTCATTCCCTTGTCGTCTGCAAAGGCGACAAAGGCTTCGTAATCGTCGCTGCGCGAGCGGAAAATCTCTTCGGCTTGCAGCGTTTGCAGGTTAAAGCGGCGCAGAAACGGGCGGTCGCCTTCGGGCGTCGAGCCTTCCGAGGTCAGAAAAACGAAATCGCCGTTCTGCTGGACGACGCTGTAGCCGTTCGGCAGGCGTTTGGTGACAAAACTGCCGATGTCGTTGTAGCGGTCGTTGATGTTCAAATCCGAGATGAGCTTCGGCGCGGATTTCGAGCGGTAATCGAGCATAAAAATCCTGCGCCGCTGCGTGTCGCGGTTATAGTCGTAGACGAACATCGTCCCGGCGCGCTCGCCGAAAGTTCTGCCCGAATAACGCTGCTCGGTGCGCAGAACTTCGTCGGGCTGCGCGGTAAACGGCGCGGCGAGCCGCATCAGCTTGTCGCGCGGCGTGATTTTCGTGCGCGGGTCGCCGTTATCCAATGCTTCAGCCCACATCAGGGTCGCCGGTTCGGTCGGAATCCAGCCGTAGCCGCGCGGCTCGATTTGCACGCCCTGTACCGGAATCTTGTCCTGCAAAGGGATGCTCGCCAGCCGGTAAATCGTTTTGCCCTGCGCGTCCCAGACCTCGACTTCCTTCGGGAAGCGGAAATACGGGTAGAGATACGAGTAAGGCTTCTGGATGCGCGCCGTCAGGATATTCCGACCGTCGGGCGAGGGCGAGACGGTTTCAAAAATCGCGGGCTGACCGATTTCCGAATTTATCTTCGCGCCCGCCGCGTCCACGGTCACAATCTGCGAAGTCGCGTAATAGTCGAACAAAGCCTCGTCCACGGGCGAGCGGAGCAAATCCTGAAACGTCTGCACCGCGCCGCCGCGTCCCGTGCCTTCCTGAATGCTCGGTCCGGTCGGCGAGAGGTTCTGGTAATTCGGCGCCGCGCCGCGGTTTGCCGGAACGGCGTTGACGAGCAGCGTCCGCTGGTCGGGCATCCACTGCCACGAGCCGAAAGCCGTGTTTACCTTCAGATTTTTGACCGCGCGGGCGCGCGCCGTCGCCGTCTCGATAATCCACAGCTCGATGCCGGTCGGCGTCACGTTCCCGACGGCGAGATACCTGCCGTCGGCGCTCCAAGAGGGCGAGATAATCTGCGCGCCCGCGGGCAGCGCGACGGGCGTTTCTCTGCCGTCGCCGACCGATTTCAGCGTGACCCGGACGAAATACGGCTGGCGATGCTGTCCGGTCGTGTTCGGGTTAATCCGCACGCCCGCCAGTCGCAGCATCGGCTGCGCCAGCTCCGAAATCGGCGGGTAGCGCAGCGGTTCGAGCAGCGCGATTTTGTCTTTCGCCGGGCTGATTGAAGTCGAAGGAGAGGCGGGCGCGTTCAGCACGTCCATAACTTCCTTCGGCGGTTTCTGATATGCGCTCTGGGCAAAAGAAGAAGCGAAATTTGCCAGAACGAAAACGATTACAAAAAATGCGACGTTGATGATTTTCATTTTTCTACCTTTTAAATCCGGATTCAGAGTGGTTTAAGAAAAATTTTAGCTCAAAGCGGCTAATTCGTCACGAGGATTTTTCCGCGATACATATCCATCCCGCAGGCAAACGAAAGCTCGCCCGTCCGTCGCGGCTTGAGCGTGACGACCACCGGCTTGCGGACGGGAATCTCGCGCTTGATATTGAGCGCCGGAAAAACCAGCTCCTCGCCGCAGTTGTTGGCGTCGGCGCGATAAAAAACCAGCCTCACGGTCTGCCCTTTTCTGACGGAAACCGAAGCCGGGCGATAACCCTGCTGGCTGATGTTGATGCGGACGGTTTTTATTTTTCTCGGATTGACGGCGGCGGCAGAGACCGGCGAAACCGCCGCGAAAACCAAACTTAAGGATAAAAGCAGATTGAGCGGCAAAATTCTTTTCATTCAAAAAAATCTCCTAAATTAAAAAGCCGGAAGCCGGAGCGCGAGCGGCGACGCAAAAACGAGATGACGGTTCATTAAGATTATTCAGGATTAATCAGAGCAATTTCAAATAATATCGTGTTTCGCGCCGTCATTTTGTTTTTTTCGCGATGACCGATGCCTTTATGAATTGCCGCCGGCTTTAGCTGGTGGGCAGATTAATGGAAAAGGACTTCCGGCTTTAGCCGAAGTTTGTCTATTAACAATCCTTTTGGCTTTAGCCTAAGTTTCTGCTGAAGCAAATAGGAAAATTGTTTTTAATTAAATTCGGCTAAAGCCGCTCATCTTTCGCCATTCTTATCCACCGGCTAAAGCTGGCGGCAATTCATAAAGTGAAGGACAATTCATCGAACGTTAACCGGAACTTTATACAGTTTTAATCAATCCCAATCAATCGGCGCTCTATCCTTAAAAAGCGTCGAGAACAGACAGCCGGACGGCGCGCCGCTCGCCTTCTTTGCGGCTGAAAGCGATAAAAGTTTTGCCGTTGGAAACTGCGACCGCCGCAGGCATTGCGCCGTCGGTTATCTCGGCGGCTTGACCAGCCTGATTCGCCTTAATTCCGGCGCGAAGCAATTTGCCGCCGGCTTCCCAGATGACCGATTCGCCGCGCGCGAGAAAAATCGGAGTGCCCGAAGCCGCGCCTTCATTTATCAGCGTCCGCGCCGAGAAGGATTTTCCGCCGTCCGCCGATTCAGCCGTGTAAATTCCGGGCTTTCCGGCAGCGCCCGCCGTAAACCACGCCGCCCTGAGCGCGCCCGTTTCGGGAGAAATCGCCAGCGCCGCGCCGGAAACCGGGCAAGCCGCAATCTGCCAGCGGTCGTCGCTGACAATCGCGGGTTTTGAAAAACTTTCGCCGCCGTCGGCGGTCGAAGCGACGGCGATGTGGCGGAAATCGCCCGGAAGAACCTGCCGCCAGCTCGCGTAAACTTTGCCGTCGCCCGCCGCGAGCAGCGAAGTCTTGCAGCACGGGCAGACCTCGCTCGATATTTTTTTATTCGGCGAGAACGTTTTCGCGCCGTCTTTTGAAACGGCGTAGAAAATCTCGCTGTTCGGCTCGGTTTCCTCGGCTTTTTCCGGCTGCGGCTGCGGCGTCGGCATCGGTTTGGCTTCCGGCGTCGGCGTGTGATGCGCTTTGACGAATCGAAATCCGTTCGAGATTTCGGCAGCCCGGTTGGCGGCGTGAGCGGGCATTTTTATATTTCGCTCGTCGAGCCACGCGACGTGGATTTTCCCGCCGCCGTCCGCCGCCAGCGAGTGCATTCCGTGCGAGGCGGGCGCGGAATCGTCGTTGACTTTCGCGGGCGCGTCGAAGGATTTTCCGCCGTCGCGCGAAACCGAAACGTATAAATCCGTGCCGCTCGCTGTTTCGGTTTTCACCCGCGCCGTCCACCCGACGTAGATTTCGCCGCTCGCCGCGATTGTAATCGTCGGCGGGTCGCCGCGCCACGCCGTCGCCTGACCGGCTTGCGGATTGACGCGGACTTTTTCGCCCGCCGCTTTCGCTTCATTGTCGAATTTCTGTAGATAAACGTCGGCGGCGCGGCTCGCTCCGTGCTCGACCCAGACCAGATAAACGCCGCTGCCGTCGGGCGCGGCGGCGATTGCCGGTTCGGCGGCATCGGCATCCGGCGCGGAAACGCCGATTGACGGCGCGCCCGGAGTCGAGGAAGCAGCCTTGTTTTTCGTTTCGTTTTTCGCGTCGTTGACCGCCGCCGTCCGGTTTTGCTCGCCGGCGCAGGCGAAAGGCAGAAACGAAAAGCAAATGAGCGCGGAAAGTTTTATGAATGTCGTGAAATTTTTCATCGTGTCGTGTTTTTCAGCGTAATTCCCGCAAAAGCCTCGCGGCGAGGTCGGGAATTATTTCGCGCTCGCCCGCGAATTTTTCGGTGAAGACGACGAGGACGAACCGCTGCCCGGCGGGCGTTTCGACGTAGGCGGCGTCGTGGCGCGAGTTGCTCGTCCACCCGGCTTTCGACCAGAGACGCGCGCCCGGAATGTCTTTCAGCGCGATGCCCGTAAAGCCTGCAGCCTGGCTGTCCGCGTCCTTGTCCTCTTTATACGGGTCGCGCTTCAGAAGTTCGAGCATCTGCCCGGACGCTGCGGGCGAGACGGCTCGACCGAGAGCGATTTCCGCCAGCAGGCGCGCGGTCGCGTTCGTCGTCAGCATATTGCGGTTTTTGCCGCCGTTCCAGAATTGGCGCTCGCGCCCGTAGATGTCTTCGCAATAGGTTTTCTGCGTGACGTTGACGTCAGCGTAAGCGAGCGATTTGAAATAACGATTGACGGCTTCGCGTTTGTCAGCCCAGATTTTCAGCTCCGCCGGGGAAAGCTCGCCGCCGCCGGTCGCGTCCGTCAGGACATCGACGATTTGATGCGTCGCGTCGTTTGACGAATCGACAATCATATCGCGCATCGCGCGGCGCAGTTCGGGCGTGTCCTTCAGCTTTCCGTCCTTCAGCCATTGATGAACGGCGACCAGATAAAACATTTTGACGACGCTCGCCGGGTAGATTTTCGCGTCGCCGCGAAAGCTCGCCATTTTCGGATTTTTCGCGTCGCGCAAATCAATCAGCGTGGCGGCGAGATTGTCGGGCTGCATTTTTTTCGGAGCGAATTTGTTCACGGTTTCGCCGACCGCTTTGGTCAGCACGCTTTGCAGCTCGGGCGAGTTTTCAATCGCCAGCGGCTCATAGGCGGGCGACCGTTTCGGCTGCGGCTGAACGCTGGTCAAAGCGGATTTTTTCATTATTTTCTTTTTTTGCGCCGGAGCGGCGGAAACGGAAAAAAGACAGATGACGAGAGGCGGAATCAAAAGCGCGAAAAATTTTTTCATTCGAAAAACTCCTCGGAAGTCTTTATCGGCGGAAACGTTTAAAGCAGAGTATAAACGAAAATTAACGCCGCGTCAGCCGGAAAAGCGGAAAATTCTTGTTCTTAGACCTATTTAAAAGTATATTAAAATCCGAATGAAAAGCGGGAGATTCTCCGACAGATGAGAAAGCAAAAAACAGCGATTTCGCCGGTCTCCGTCGCCGTTCTGGCGGCATTGACGGCGATTGCTCTTTTTAACGTCGCCGCCTTTGCGCAGGCGAATGAACCGGCGAAAATCGAAATCAAATCGCTGATGATTCGCAAGATCTTTCAAAGAACGCCGGAAGGTTTTCTGACGTATCGCACGATGCAGGGCGCGGACGTGACGTTCGCCGGCAGGGCGTCGCAGGTTCGCCTGCCTTATATGGATTCAAGCTCGTTCCCGTTTCCCGCGTCGCTGACGACTGTCCTGTCGGAGTTCGACCGTATCTACGAATCCAAATCGAGCGGCGAGACTTTCCTGCCTCACGTGCGGTTCTACATCGACTCGATGGAATCCGAGCCGATTAATCTGCGCCCGACGATTCTGCGGAAAAGAGATGAAATTACGGTGACGGGAAAAGTTCGGATGCGCGGGAAAGCCGAGATTTACGAGGAAAGAATTCCCGGCGTTCCGTGGCTGCCGGTCGCGGCGGACGACGACTTCGATTTGGTCGGAACTTATACGGCGAGCTTTCGGCAATTCGCCGCGCGCGACCGGCGCGCCGTTTTATTCCAGTTTATCACTTATAATCTGACGCAGGCGCAGTAAGCCGGTTCGGATAATTTCGTCTTTTTCGACTGAAAAGGCTCGGCACAAAAATCAGAGAAGGGAAATTCTGCATTCTAAATTCTACATTCTAAATTAATTCGGATAATATTTTCCGGGATAATTCAGAACCCGGAATTTAGAATTTAAAGTTTCGCTTTTGATTTTTCGCCGTTTCGCTTATTTTTGT
The DNA here is from genome assembly GCA_030860665.1 of Acidobacteriota bacterium. Lineage (GTDB taxonomy): Bacteria > Acidobacteriota > Blastocatellia > Pyrinomonadales > Pyrinomonadaceae > JALZHR01. The sequence continues at coordinate 2,122 of JALZHR010000117.1, read as the reverse complement.
CCGAAGCCGGCTGAAAACGCGGGTGGCTCAAAGACGTGTCTGCGCTTTTTCTTTAAATTATGACAGAGGAAAAACTGGTTCGCGGCATCAGCCGCTGGGATTTGACGGCAATCGCCATTAACACGATTATCGGCACGGGAATTTTTCTGCTTCCGGCGCGCGTGACCGGCTTAATCGGCGGCTACAGCCTGTTTGCGTTTCTCGCCTGCGCCGTCATCGTCGCGTTTATCGTTTTGTGTTTCGCCGAAGTTTCCAGCCGTTTTCAGGCGACGGGCGGAATGTATCTTTACGCGCGCGAAGCGTTCGGCTCGGTCGTCGGTTTCGAGGTCGGCTGGCTTTACTGGATTGTCCGCATCACGACGTTTGCGACGAACTGCAATGCGCTTTTAATCTACGTCGAGTTTTTCAACCCGGCGCTGGCTCAGGGAGCGTGGCGCGTCTTGATTATCAGCCTGATAGTTGTGATTTTTACCGCCGTTAATTTTATCGGCGTGCGCGAATCGGCTTTGCTGACGAACGTTTTCACGGTCGGGAAAATTCTGCCGCTTTTCGTTTTCGTGCTGGTCGGAATGTTTTTTATCGAACCGGCTAATTTTACCTTCGGCGCGCTGCCGGAATACGGGAAATTTTCCGAAGCGATTTTGATTTTGATTTACGCTTTCGTCGGCTTCGAGGCGGCGGTCATCCCGGCGGGCGAGACGAAAGAGCCACGCCGCAACGTGCCGTTTGCGCTGCTCGCCGCGCTCGTCTTCTGCGTCTTTCTTTTCATCGTCATTCAAATCGTCGCCATCGGAACTCTGCCGGAACTGGCGCAGTCGAAAACGCCGCTCGCCGACGCCGCCGGTCATTTTATGGGCAGCTTCGGCGCGAGCTTTATCGTCGTCGGCGCGCTCGTTTCCGTGCTCGGAAATCTGAACGGCGGATTTTTAGCCGCCTCGCGCATTCCTTTTGCGATGGCTGAGCAGAAAGAGCTTCCGGCGGTTCTGGCGAAAACGCACGAAAAATTCAAGACGCCTTACGTCTCGCTGTTGCTGACCTCCGCCCTGATTTTCGTTTTCACGCTGCAAACTTCCTTTTACACGGCTTTGACCATCGCCACGATTACGCGTTTGCTGGTTTACGCGACCACGTGCGCCTCTCTGCCGGTTTTTCGCTGGCGAAGCGATACGCCAAAGGCGAAATTTCTAGTGCTGTTCGGCGTCGTCACTACGGCTTTATCATTGATTATAATCTGGCTGCCGCTGGCGGTTTTACACTGGCGAAATGACGCGGCGACGGCGGCGGAGTTTCCCATTCTGACGGGAATTATCGCCACTGTTCTATCGTTGATTTTAATCTGGTTGCCGCTGCCGGCGGTTTTGCGCTGGCGTCGGGAATCACCAAAGGCGGAATTTCTCGCGCCGATGGGAATTGTCGCCACCGTCTTGTCCCTGATTTTAATCGTCTGGCTTTTGACCAGAGTCGATTATAAAAAAGAAGGCTTGGCGATTTTGATTGTCGCGGCGGTCGGTTTGATTTTGTATTTCGTTTTCCGCGCGCTCGGCAAAACAAGCAATGCCGAAACGTCAGAAAATGACGAATAACGGGAAGATTTTTCTTTTGCTGAAAACTATGAAAAAAATAATCAATTTCGGGCTTTTGATAATGTTTCTTTTCGCAGCCGTTGAAGCGTCGGCGCAGCAGCGGGCGGAAATCGTGCCGATTCTGGAAATGAAGGTCGGCGGCTTAATCGGCGGCGTCGGCAGGGACGGAAAATTCGTCGATGCGAAAACGACTTTCGCCCAGTTAAAAGGGAAGGGAAGCTACACGATTTACGGCGCGAAAGGCAAGGTCGGCGAAATGACGACCGAGGTCGAAGCGCCCGTGCCGGACGAGCCATGCGAGGATTTTTACACGTTCAAAACCGAGCTGGAAAACGTCGCGGGCATCGCCGTCGGCGCAAATCCGGGCTGGAATCTGTCGCCACGTGCGGCGCAGGCGATTGATTTGAAAAACGCGACCTACGTCAAAGCCGCGTCCGAAGTTCTGCGCGCGAAAGGCATCGTCAACAGCGCGCCGAAAATCCGCCAGGCGTTTCGCGTCGATTTGGAAGGCGACGGTCAGGAGGAAGTTCTCCTGACGG
>JALZHR010000111.1 GCA_030860665.1 Acidobacteriota bacterium | reverse complement strand
ACGCCAAGCCGGTCGTGAAATTGTGCGAGCGATTGGTCACGAGCTGGTCGTTCGACTGGAAGATGCCGCTCGCGCTCTGGCGCGGAACGATTCCCGAACCGAGCGGATACGGACCTTGCTGGATGTTGTCGTTAAACGAGTAGCGGAAAAATGCGCTCGCACGGTCGCTGACCACCCAGTCGATTTTTCCGGTAAACAAAGTTTCGTCAAACGGGTTCCCCGTAAAACCTGCAAAGCTCGGCGACGAGAGCGGATTGCGGATGGCTGAGCCGTCCTGGTTGTTGCGCTCGTAGCTGCCAAAGAAAAACAATTTGTCTTTCAGAATCGGACCGCCGAACGTGCCGCCGACCTGCTGGCGGTCGAACGGAATCCGCTCCGAGCGCGCGGCGGGCGGAATGTTGTTCGCCGCGTCCAGCCGGTTCAGCGCCGGGAACGCCGCGAATCTGTCGTCGCGGAAATAGCCGAAAGCGTTGCCGCGAAACTGGTTCGTGCCCGAACGCGAAACGACGTTGACCGACCCGGAAGCCGACGCACCGGTCGAAAGGCTGTAGTTGGAAAGCCCGATTTGAAATTCCTGCACGATTTCCTGCGAGAAATTCTGCACGGTCGTGCCGACCACGTTATCGACCACCGAGCCGCCGTCGACCGTAATCTGCGTCGAGCGCCCGGCTTGCCCGCCGATGGAAACGCCCGTGAAGTTCGCCTTCGTCGGGTCGAACGAGCCGCCGTCAACCTTCTCCGTGCCCGGCTGCAACTGCGCCAAATCGAGAAAATTGCGCCCGTTCAGCGGCAGATTCTCGATTTGAACCGTGTTGACGACGCCCGAAACCGTGTTGTCCGAGCGGTCAATCTGCGCCTCGGCGAGGTCGGTCACGGTTATCGTCTCCTGCGCGCCGCCGACCTGCAAAGCGACGTCGACGGCGGCTGTCTGCCCGACCTGCACCTGCACGTTTTCCAAAACGGTCTGTTTGAAATTCGCCGCCGTCGCGCGCACTTCATAAAAACCGGGCTGCAATTGCAGAATGCGATATTGCCCGTTTTCGTTGGTCTGGGCGGTTCGCGTGGCGTTGGTGGCGAGGCTGCGCACCGTCACCGTTGCATTTTGAATGATTGCTCCCTGCGGGTCGCTGACCGTGCCTTCGATTGAGCCGAACGGCTCCTGAGCCGGTACAGTCGTCGAAACCGCAAAACATAAAATGACAAAGAACAAAGTATGTATTTTTTTCATTTTCAACTCCTTCAAAAAATACAAAGGCATTGAAAAGTGGTATAATAGCCGGGTTGCCGCATTGAAAATGCGACGACAATGAGCCTTGACTGGGTCTCATAAATGCTTGGAGCCATCGAAGCGGGCGGCGTTATATTTTCCAGATAGCGCGCCGCCGATTGATGGCTTCAAGTGCTTTTCATACCGCTGTTTACCTCTGTAAAGACTTACTGCAAAGACTTTCCGCGTGCGACGGATAAGTCTCGAAAAGCTGCTTATCAGCCGTTCGATTCTTTTCCTAGCAAACGGATTGCCAAAGCGAAAATCAGCTGAAAATCGTGATGAAACTACATTTGAATGGTGTGAAAAGACAGAGTTTGACCTGCAAGACCCGACCCTATTGAAATTTATTTAAAATTTTGGATAAATTTACGATAAATTACATTTTTCTATATAAAATTTGCAATAAGCGGTCTTTATGCTTAACCTTTGTTTTATTTTGATAAACCAACTCGTTTTTTAGTTGCCGCCCTTGAAAGATAATTTTCTATTTAATTTATGTCTGTGCAGGAAGAAGAATCTGTAACGCTCTATCGCCCGGTCGGGCAAAAGGAGCTGGATTTGATTCGGGCGAGCGACTTTAAGGCTTTTCCGCCGCGACTAGCCGAACAGCCGATTTTCTACCCGGTTTTAAACGAAGAATACGCAACGCAAATCGCCCGCGACTGGAACGCGAAATATAATGCGGATAAAATCGGCTACGTCACGAAATTTGCCGTCCGCAAAGAATTCTTAGACAATTATGAAATAAAGATTGTCGGCGGCAGAACTCACGAAGAATATTGGATTCCGGCGAAAGATTTGGAAAAGTTTAATCGAAATATTGTCGGCAAGATTGAAGTTATTGCAGAATTTAAAGGTAAATAATCGTGATTGATTCGATAATTCAAAACGAAATTAAAATTCAAAATAAAATTCAAGCCGCATTTGAGAAGATGGATGAAACACGCGCCGTCTCTCACGACATCGCTTTTCATATGACGGATTGGATAGCTGATGTAAAAGACTTGTTGGAAACATATTCAAACATTCAAAATTTGAGCGATGACGAAATCACTGAATTCGTTTATAAATTTCTCGCTCACGTCCCGAATCATTTGAACGCCGCGATGAAATTAAGCGGAATCGGGAAAATCGAGGACGTTTTTAACGCCAATATTTTTGAAGACGATTACAAATAATAAATGAAACTTTTAATCGCCAACGGTCATTTAATCGACCCCGCCGCCAGCGAAAATACGGGAATGAACGTTTTAATCGAGGACGGAAAAGTTTCCGCGTGGCTGAAACACAACGAGCCTGCGCCGGAAGACGCCGAAGTTTTCGACGCGACCGGGATGCTGGTCGCGCCCGGGTTCATTGATTTACACGTCCATCTGCGCGAGCCGGGACAGGAATATAAAGAGACGATTGCGACGGGCGCGGAGTGCGCGGCGGTCGGCGGCTTTACGAGCGTCTGCTGTATGCCGAACACGACGCCGGTCAACGACAGCGCCGCGATTACTCGCTTTATTATCGAGCAGGCGAAACGCGCCGGATTCGCCAACGTTTTTCCGATCGGCGCGATTACGAAAGCGTCCGACGGCGCGGAGTTGGCGGAAATGGGCGAGATGAAAACCGCCGGAATCGTCGCCGTTTCGGACGACGGTCGTCCCGTGCCTAACGCCGGAATGATGCGCCGCGCGCTGGAATACGCGAAGGATTTCGATTTGACGGTCGTCGACCATTGCGAGGACAAATCCCTTTCGGCGGGCGGCGTGATGCACGAAGGCAGAATGTCCCTGCTGCTGGGCTTGAAAGGAATGCCCGCGCTCGCCGAGGATTTGGACGCCGTGCGCGACGTGCTTTTAGCCGAGGCGACGGGCGCGAAAATCCACATCGCGCACATCTCGACCAGAGGCGCGGTCGAAGCCGTGCGCCGCGCCAAAGCGAAAGGCTTAAACGTCACGGCGGAAGTCGCGCCGCATCATTTTTCGCTGACGGACGAGGCGGTCGAAGGCTACGACACGAACACGAAAATGTCGCCGCCGCTGCGCTCGCGCGAGCATCTCGAAGCAATTCTCGAAGCCGTCGCGGACGGCACGATTGACGCCGTCGCCACCGACCACGCGCCGCATCACGCCGACGAGAAAAATCTGGAATTCGACCGCGCGCCGTTCGGTATCACCGGCTTGGAGACGGCTGTCGGGCTGGCTTTCGACAAGCTGGTTCACACCGGCTCGATGAGCCTCGTGCGAATGGTCGAAATGTTTTCGACCAACCCGGCAAAGATTTTTAATTTAAAAAATCGCGGCACTCTGAAACCCGGCTCGATTGCCGACGTGACGATTCTCGACCCGGATTTAAAATGGACTTACAAGGTTTCCGAAACAAAATCGAAATCGAAGAATTCCCCGTTCGACGGCTGGAGTTTCACCGGCGCGGCGATTGCCACGATTGTCGGCGGGCATATCGTTTATCGCCGTTCGGACAATCCTAGAACAGCGAATAAATAAATGGCGCGAGCGCGGACGATTGAGCAAAAATCAGCAAGCCGCCGATGGCGACCAAAATCAAAATCATCGGCAGCAGCCAATATTTTTTGTTCTGCCGGAAGAACAGCCAGAACTCGCGCAGCAAAGAAAATCTTTTCATCTCTCTAACTTTACAATTATTTAAAACATTCTTTCAAATTGCTCTTTCGCCTGCCGCGTCCGCTCGCGTGGAATCCAGTAAGTTTCCGCTTTCGCGGCGCGGCGGCGCAGCGGGTCGCGCCCGAACAGACGCGAAACCAAAGCGTAAGGCACAAAGACGAGAAAATAAATTACCGTCAGCAAAATCCGGCTGTTTACATATCCGAGCGCAAAGGCGAGACGCATCCACCAAACGTGAAAAAATTTGGCGAGCGGCGGAACGAACAGCCCGTTAAAAATCAAAATAAAAGCCGCCGCGCCGACGACGTAAGCGAGCGTCAATCGTCCGGTATACCAGCCGTAAGCGGCGATTAAAATTAAAACGACGGCGACGACGAGCGCGGTTTTTCGGGCTTGCTCTCTGGTCGGCTTGGTAAAATAGTTTTGCATATATTTCAAATATTGGAAAAGGAAAATATCACCGCAGAGACGCGGAGACGCAGAGAAAAGCCAGAAAATTTGGAAGAAAGCATTGCTTTCCAACTCGAATTCCAGAGCCTTCGACAATTTATCTCAAAAATCTCTGCGTCTCCGCGTCTCTGCGGTGAAATATTTCTTTAAATTAATCCAACGGAAATTCCTTTTGCCAATCTCCCGCCGCGCTTTTCAATTCCTCGCGCTGCGCTTTTTTGTCGAGCAGAAAATTCTCGACGACCAGATAATCCATTTCGGTTCTGGCAAAACAGGCAAAGGCTTCGGCGGGCGTGCAGACAATCGGCTCGCCGCGCACGTTGAACGAGGTGTTAATCAAAATCGGATGACCGGTCAACGCGCCGAACTTTTCCAGCAAATCATAAAACATCCGGTTTGTTTCAGGCGAGACGGTCTGGACGCGGGCTGAGTAATCTACGTGCGTTACCGCCGGAATAGTCGAGCGCGGCGTTTTTAATTTTTCGATGCCGCGCAGATTTTTATCTTCGTCACCGATTTCTGTTCGCAGACTTTCCTTGACGGGCGCGACCAGGAGCATATAAGGCGAATCGGTTTCCAATTCAAAATATTCGGCGGCTTTCTCCCAAACAACCGCGGGCGCGAACGGGCGAAAAGATTCGCGGAATTTTATTTTCAGATTCATCTGCGACTGCATTCGCGGCGAGCGCGCGTCGCCCAGAATCGAACGCGCTCCGAGCGCGCGCGGTCCGAATTCCATCCGCCCCTGAAACCAGCCGACGACGTTTCCCGCCGCTAAAAGCCCGGCGACTCGTTCGATTAATTCGGTTCGCGGCAGGCGTTCGTAAGTCGCTCCGGCGGCGTTCAAATCACGTTCGATTTCTTCGGCGGAAAAATCGGGACCGAGATACGCGCCTTGCATCGCGTCTTGATTTTCAATCACGATTCGTTCATTGCCGAGATATTGATGCCACACGGATAACGCCGCACCGAGCGCGCCGCCCGCATCGCCCGCCGCCGGTTGAATCCAGATTTTTTCAAATTCGGTTTCGCGTAAGATTCGCCCGTTGCCCACGCAGTTTAAAGCCACGCCGCCCGCCAGACACAGATTTTTTTCGCCGGTCAGTTTGTAAACGTGTCGCGCCATTCGCAGCATTGCCATTTCCGTCACTTCCTGCACCGACCGCGCCAAATCCATCTCGCGCCGGGTCAAATCGGCTTCCGCTTTTCGCGGCTTGCCGCCGAACAATTCGTCGAAGCGACGATTCGTCATCGTCAAGCCCTGCGCGAAATTGAAATACTTCATATTCAAACGCAGCGAGCCGTCTTCGCGCAAATCAACAAGCTCGTCCAGAATTTTCTGCACGTATCGCGGCTCGCCGTAGGGCGCGAGTCCCATCACTTTGTATTCGCCTGAATTGACTTTGAAACCCGTGTAGTAAGTGAATGCCGAATAAAGCAGACCGAGTGAATGAGGAAAGCGCAGCTCGCTCAATAAATTTAATTCGTTGCCCGCGCCTGCGCCGATGCTCGAAGTCGTCCATTCGCCCACGCCGTCAATCGTCAACACCGCCGCGCGTTCAAACGGAGACGGGAAAAACGCGCTCGCCGCGTGCGATTCGTGATGCTCGGCAAACAATATCTGCCCTTCGAAATCCAGGTTTTTTCTAATCTCCTCGCGTGTCCAGAGTTTTTCTTTCAACCACACGGGCATAGCTTTGACGAACGAGCGAAGCCCGCCCGGCGCGTAGTCGATGTAGGTTTCAAGCAGCCGTTCAAACTTAGTCAGCGGCTTTTCATAATAAACGACGAAATCGACTTCCTGCATCTCTATGCGAGCGCGGCGCAGGCAGAATTCAATCGCCGACGACGGAAACCGCGCGTCGTGCTTGCGGCGCGTGAATCTCTCTTCCTGCGCGGCGGCGACGATTTCCCCGTCTTTCAGGAGACAAGCCGCCGAATCGTGATAATGAGCCGAGATGCCCAGAATATACATGACTAAAACGATTTTATTTTGCCCGCGAATAAACGCGAAACAGCGCGAAAGAAGAAAGAGAATTAACCGCAGA
>JALZHR010000299.1 GCA_030860665.1 Acidobacteriota bacterium | reverse complement strand
TGAATTTCGAGCTTTAAATAAAAATTCGATATTCAATAACTGCAACTTACCGTTTACCGTTTACCGCTTACCTTTTACCGCTTACCTCTTAATTCTATTTTTTCGCGCCTTTTTGCTGTTTTTCCAGAGTCTCGTTTTTGTTTTCCACGGGCGGCGCGTTTTTGTCGGCGACGGAAAAAGTCAGGCGTTTGCCCTGCATCCGGAATTCGGTTCCGTTCCAGGCGTAGCTCGCGCGCGTCCAGTGCGTCGGGCAGCAAAGCTGTTCTTCGTCGCCGGTGATTTTCATCGTCTCTACTTCGCCTAAAATATACCGGTCCTGCCCGTAAAGCTCGACGACGAGGCTGCCGTTTTCGGCGTAGATATTTTTCAAGCCGCCGTCGGCGCGGTCGCCGGTGCGAAAATGCCAGATGAGGGAGGGTTTATCGTCTTTCCACGTAAAAACATAGACGATTTGCGGAATCGCCGAGCCTGCCGTGAGGATTTTCAGAATCACGAACGCTTCGTCCGCGCCGTCGCCCGTCACGTCGCCGTATCTGGTCGTGAGGTAAGATAAACCGATGCGCTTTTCCGCCACGCGCCGCTCGCCGTTTTCCAGAACGGCTTCCTTGCCGTCGTCGTCCTGCCAGCCGCGCGGCAGCGGGTAAAGGTAATTTCTAAAATCGAAATTGCCGATTTCGGAATCGGTGGCTTTGCCGCGCTCGTCCAGAATTTCCGCCTGCGTGTCGGGCATCTGCGTCGTAGCGGCGGCGGCGGGATTTGAGTTTTCCTGATTTGAATTTGTCTGAATCCGAAACTGTTCATCCGTTTCGACCGCCGCAGCGACAGCCGTCGGCGAAACGTCAGACGCATTTGCCTGATTTTCGATGCGGCTTCCGCAGGCGGAAAAAACGAATGAGATGCCGGAAAGCAAAATTAATGCTTTCAGAGCGGCGGAATAAATTTTCATTTAGATTCGGAAAAACCCGGGACGGATAGATATTTGCGGTAACAGATTAGCACGAATCTTTTTTTTGTAAAGTATTCGCGCTAATCCGTTTTTATTTTTCGCCTTTAAGCCCGCGTCAGGCTGCGGTATTTAATCCGGTGCGGCTGGTCGGCGTCGTGTCCGAGACGGCGTTTTTTGTCGGCTTCGTATTCCGAGTAATTGCCGTCGAAATAGACGACTTTCGAATCGCCCTCAAACGCCAGAATATGCGTCGCGATTCTGTCCAGAAACCAGCGGTCGTGGCTGATGACGACGGCGCATCCGGCGAAATTTTCCAGCGCTTCTTCGAGCGCGCGCATCGTGTTGACGTCCAAATCGTTGGTCGGCTCGTCCAGCAAAACCACGTTTGCGCCCGATTTCAGCATTTTCGCCAGGTGCACGCGGTTTCGCTCGCCGCCCGACAGCATCCCGACACGCTTCTGCTGGTCTGAGCCGGAAAAATTAAAGCGCGAGACGTAGGCGCGCGAATTCATCTCGCGCTTGCCGAGCTGAACGATGTCCAGACCGTCGGAAATCTCGTCGAAGATGGTTTTGTCCGCGTTCAGCGAATCGCGCGACTGGTCGACGTAGCCGAGGCGGACGGTTTCGCCGACTTTAAAAGTTCCGGCGTCCGGCTCGTCCTGCCCGGTAATCAGGCGAAAAAGCGTCGTTTTGCCCGCTCCGTTCGGACCAATGACGCCGACGATTCCGCCGCGCGGCAGGCTGAATTCGAGATTTTCAAACAACAGCTTGTCGCCGTAAGCCTTTGAAACGCCGTGCGCTTCGATGACGACGTCGCCCAGCCGCTCGCCCGGCGGAATATAGATTTCCAAATCTTCGGCGCGGCGCTCGCTGCTTTCGGCGACGAGCTTTTCGTAATCGTTGATGCGCGCTTTCGATTTCGCGTGCCGACCCTTCGGCGACATCCGAATCCACTCCAATTCCCTTTCCAGAGTTTTCTGCCGCCTGTCCTCGGTTTTCTGCTCCTGCGCCAGCCGCTGCTGTTTCTGCTCCAGCCACGACGAATAATTTCCCTTCCACGGAATGCCCTCGCCACGGTCTAATTCCAGAATCCAGCCCGCCACGTTATCGAGAAAATAACGGTCGTGCGTGACGGCGATAATCGTTCCCTCGTATTTTTGCAGGTGTTGTTCGAGCCACGCGACGGTTTCGGCGTCGAGATGATTCGTCGGCTCGTCCAAAAGCAGAATGTCGGGCTTTTGCAGCAATAAACGGCACAGCGCGACGCGGCGCTTTTCGCCGCCGGAAAGATTTTTAACCGGCGTGTCGGGCGGCGGGCAGCGCAGTGCGTCCATCGCCATCTCCAGCCGCGAATCCAAATCCCACGCGTCGAGCGCGTCCAGCCTTTCCTGCACCGCGCCCTGACGTTCGAGCAACTTATTCATCTCGTCGTCGTCCATCGGCTCGGCGAATTTCATATTGATTTCTTCGTATTCCTTCAATAAATTCACCGTTTCCGCGACCGCTTCCTCGACCGTCTCGCGGACGGTTTTCGAGTCGTCGAGCTTCGGCTCCTGCTCCAGATAACCGACGCTGTAGCCCTGCGAGAAAACGACTTCGCCGTTGTAATCCTTGTCAATTCCGGCGATGATGCGCAGAAGCGAAGATTTGCCCGAGCCGTTCAAGCCGAGAACGCCGATTTTCGCGCCGTAGAAAAACGACAGGTAAATGTCTTTCAGGACAGGCTTTTTGTCGTAAAACTTGCTGACCCTGACCATCGAAAAAATGATTTTATTAGGTTCGTGATTGCTCATAAATTAATTGAAAACGTGAAATATAACTGAAAGCGCAGAAAAGTTTCCGCCGGAAGAATATTTAACGATTTTATAAAAACTAAGGTTATCTTTTTCCTAAATCAAAACGCAAACCGACGCGCGCAAAACGCGGCGTGGCGATTGTTCGATTCGGCGTTAAGCCGATGTCATAGCGATTGTTGAAAGCATTTTCGATTGCCGTAAAAATCTCGAATTTTCCGGCGAAACGATACGACGCGAAAACGTCGAGCGTCCGATACGGGCGCAGACGCAGGCTGTTCAAATCGTCCTCAAACTGCGCACCGGAAATCCTTCCTTGCGCGCCGAAGGAAAAACGTGACTGCCGCGGGCGATAAAACATTTGCAGATTCAACTGCTGGCGCGGGACTTGCGGCAAAAATTTTCCGATTAAATTAACGTTGGCGGGAAAATCTACGACGCGCGAATCGACCAGCAGATAACCCGCCGAAAATCGCAAGTCTTTCAGCAGCAGGAATTCCGCGTCCAGCTCCAAGCCGCGAGCGCGGGTTTTGCCGACGTTTTGCCGCTGCCGTGTAATCAAATTCGGCGTCGTGCTTAAGGTTACGCTGACGACCGGGCGCGAAACTTCGGCGACGAAAAAGTTTCCGCGCAGGTTCAGGCGCTTGGCGAAACCCGTGAAATTTATTCCGCC